>CAZPPD010000410.1:0-5738 GCA_964588185.1 uncultured Alcaligenaceae bacterium
GCGAGGAACTCCGGCGGATAACAGTTGAATCCACTGGAGATTTTTTGCCTCGGATAACCGTTTGATAGGCGGCTTGCCATAAACAATGGTTGCGCTTCCCAAGTTTTGATCCCGGATTTCCGAATCTCGAGCATCAATAAAGGTGCAATCCGGAAATTCTTGGGATAGGTCGGCAACATTTTGTTCGGTGATGAAATCCAGCAATAATATTCGATGGGTCATTATACTCGGATGCTAGGTTGGTAGTTGTTTACATCCCGTGGTAACGGAAGTCTGAGAAAATAACAAAAAGCTATATTATGCGGGATGGTTGGATATAGAAAGGAGATATTTTTAACGCTTGCAGCGTTAAGTAAGCAAGGTATTGAATGCAAAATGGAGTGGAAAACGATTCGACTACTTCATTCTAATTCTTCAAAAGCTATTTATAAAGAAAGAAGGCTATGATTCCCATTTGTATGTTTGCGGCCCAAACGGCAATGGCCGGGTGGAAAGTTCCCGCTCGGGCGAGATTTTCTCCGCATAATATGAGGGGATAATAAATCAAAATAATGGGCAAAAAACAGGTCACAAACGCACTCAAATAATCACTTTTGCTGAACCAAATTCCAACCGGGCAACCGACCAACACAAAACAGAAACAGCCAAACGCCAATGCCGGGCGGCGTTGGATTTCACTGTGCACGTCACGAATCTGTTGCAGTTGGAAGTGCCGCAAGTTCCTCAAATTCTTGAGATGGATAGCCAAGGAATCCGGAGTGTCACTCAAAGAAACTCGGGCCGCCTCCAAGGCGATATCGGCCTCCGTTTCCTTTTTTTCCTCTTCTAAATCATCCAAGCGGGCAAAAAGTTCCTTCCAAGTCATATCCGATCGGCGCAGCTTCCGGTCATTAATGTTGAAATTAGGCGGAAAATCTACCGGCCAAACCTTGTCTTCCACATAGGCGGTCTCGCCATTCTTGTTGGTGATATAACAATGCCGCATATGCACCAGGATCTTCTTCTGCGCCATATTCACTAATAATTCCGCTTCCCGTGCCCGGGCGATAATATCATATCCCCCTTGGCTCTCCCGGTGCATAAAAAGAGCATCCATTAGCTTTCTGCCCTTAACCTTCTTGACGTGAATTACATAGTCCACTTTCGGATGTGAGAATTCCCCTTGTTCCTTCAGGACGGTATATAACATTTTCTCCATGTCTTTCAGGAACACCGTCTTCATCAAATGGAAAGAAGTTGGAATCACACTGTAATATAATGCGGCCGTCAGAACACTCATAACCAAACCAAGAAATAACGCCGGCCATATGACCTTGGAAACACTAATGCCCGCAGCTTTAATTGCCGTTATCTCGTTATCATGGGCCAAGCGGCCGTAGACAACACAGGTGGCAAATAAAGTTGTCGTCGGAATCGTGTAAGGAAGCGTACTGGGAATTACCAAGGGGATAATGGCTAATATTTGCAGCGGCCCCAGACCTTGATTTTGCGCTTCTTTAACCACCACGGCCAAGAGCAGCAAGCCGGTAATGCTCACCAACGCCAGCAAGAAAATCTTTAGCAATTCCAACAATATCGTGCGGTTCAAGGTCTTCCACAGCACCGAGGGGACCTCCATTCGGGCAGATCAAGTATGAGATTTGGGAATCCAGGAACTTTGTGCCGTTTCGGTTTATTCCGGTTATGCCCGGGATGGACTAGAATAGGTATCTCATTATCGGTTGGGAGTCTCTTCCATCTTTAAGGATTTTTGCGTGTTTCGAGTCTTCCTTATTTCAGTAAAACGATCGCGCATCTGAAGGAATGGGTCAAGAATAATGGGAACCGGCCGTTTTATAAACCTCAGTTCCTTCGGGTCGGACCCTAACTTTCCTTTTACCTCGATCTTTAGCAGATTCTTACTAACTGCAGGAGATACACTTCGCACCGCGGGGGGCAATAGTTGCTCTACCCGGGCCAATCCCGGATAAAACTCGAGATCCACCTCGGTTCCGTCCAAATTTACGTTCCCTTTCCCCGTCAAACTGATGGCATTCCCCCAGAGATCCAAGCGATTGATCGTTACCCGCTCCCCATTGATGGCAAAATTGGCATGCGCTTCCTCGAAAGCTGTCCGGTCCGGCCAGCGCAAACCTAAAAACTTGAGCAGGTCCAGTAAAAAGGGCAAATTGTAAAGGCGACCTCGGGGAACGTCCACGGAGCCATTTCCATCCAACGTGCTCAAGCCGGTCCCCTGCCCCCGCAGGTGCAACCGCCCCGATGCATTACCCGTAAGTTGGGATTTTTCCCCTAAATTGTGACGGCCAAATTGTTCCAGATTGATTTGCGACGCGGTCATGTTCATCTCGTAACGGACGGTTGAATGAAAATCGACGCGAACCTGACCGGAAATGTCACCGCCATAGATGGGCGCTTTTACTCCCACCAACAAAATATCCGGGGTGGGCTTTTTAATTTGCATCTTGGCGTGGACATTCTTGAACGGCTGGTCGAAAAGAACGGCATTGGACAGCAACAGATTGCCGTTTAGCCCCAATAACTGATACCCGTTGTGACGGCCTACACAAGCAAATGTTCCGGTAACGTTCTCCAGATCCATCCCCACCTGAAAGTTTGCATTACGAAGCTTTGCGGTTCCGTCCCAATAAACATCCGGCTGTGCTCCCGGGTCTTCGCTTTGGGCAATAACCAAGTCGGTATGAATATCGATGGGATCTTTGAGCTTCAAAAAATCGAACACTCCTTGGAGTGCTTTCGGCAGTGCCGCCACAAATCCGTCATCCGGCACGATGGATAGACCGCTTACGTTTTTGAGATCTGCATAGAATCCGCCGCCTGGGGAAATATCCACAATTCCCAAGGGCATTATTATTTGCGTGGTGTTATGTTTGGCTTTGAGATGTTTGACAGTCAGACGATTATTGGCGTAAATAAACCGGCCGCTAAGCTTCCTAAGGGGATAGGGATAAAACTCCGGTTCGATTCTACAGCCATCAACGGCCACATCGATTTCCATATCTTGAGGGCGGCCGGGATAGCGATAGATCTTGGTTTTAAAGTCCAGATTGCCCGCCGGCCCCATACTATCCCATGCCTTGGCGAACATCGGCAACGGAGTCAACGCCGCCCGCAAATCCTTGTCGATGCCAATCCCTTGCCCGGATATGTCCAGGAATAACTGAGGGGACTTGGGATCAAGGCGATTGTTGTTCGGGGCCAAGGACCAACCGTGAATCTGTATTTTCCCAACCTTGCCCTTGGTAAAGTGGAAGCCTTGAAAATTTTTAAATTCATAGTAGCCGGGATTTATTTCGATGGTGCCGGTGATTTTTTGCAGCAGATACGGAAAACCGTCCCATTTCGCCGAGGCATCTCTCACCTTAACATGATATTCGTTCACAAATTTTCCCGTTGCCGGGGACCTTTGGAACCGCGCCGTAAAGTCCCCAATGCCCCTGGGATTAAAAGAACTGGTGATCTTGCGGAGTTTGGGCGGCATGGCGGATAGTAGATTGGAATCTAAAGTCACATTCTCGGCAGCCAAGTGCAAGTCGACCTTGGCGTACTCCCCCCATTTGTTCCAATAGCCCTGAAGTTTTATTTTTTTGCTGTTCTCCTTAGCGGAGAGATCCAGGTAAGCAGTCTCATTCAAAAGATCCAAATCCACCTGGCCGACAATGTTTTCTACGCGGTAAGGGAATAGTTCATAGGCTCCTTGAACTTTCTCCGGATTGAGGGTACATAGCTTTTTCTGCCATTCACCTTTGTGTTTGGCAAAATTTAATGCCATGGTCACCGGTCCTTCGGCTTGCAGTTTGGAATGTAACTTTTGGATGACTTCGGGAAAGCGGGCACATAATTCTTTGGTGATTGGCAGATTCCGTACGGTCAATTTCCCCTGGAAATCCTCATCCAAGCAAGCAAGGTTTGCCGTCCCGCTCATTTCGATCTTGGTTCGTCCCGAAATAGCTTTGAGTTTTGTCAGGGTAAGCTTTCCATCCGGCATATCAGTATTGGAAAGTGAAGCAACCAAGAGGAGGTCATTTAAAGGCAAAGGGATCTTCGGGTGCCTAAGGAGCCCGTCCTTCAGCCGGCATTGGGCGGAATATTCAACCGGGGGAAGACGTTGGGGATCGATATCCAGATTGATATCCAGATTTGCGATTCCTTCCAACATCAACCCGGTCAGATGCGGTGAGCAATCACACTTATAATACTGCAACAATATCCGGCTTACCTGCATCTCCTTCAACTGGACCATAAGCCCCAGCGTGTCGCCAATGCGTTGCCAGTCCCCGGAAAGATGAATTCGACCTAAGATTCGGGAATTGCCTGTCCCTTCGATAGAAACCCGGGAAAGCGGATCGTTGATCATGGTCAAGTTGACCCCGGAGATTTCCAGCGGCGGCAATTCCGCATTGTTCATGCGGTCTTCGAAAATCAACGTTCCCTCATTAATTACCAGCGTAGGCAGGGGAGCCGAATCATCTCCCGCCGAAAACAAGCCCTCAAAGTTCCATTTGCCGTCCTTGCCGCGTAAGATTTTTATGCGCGGCCGCTGCAGGCTGACTTTGCGAAAGGAAAGTTTACCGTCGAGGAGATGTTCTTTGTCATGAAAGACCACACCGGAGGGGATGTAAGCAAAGTCTTCCCGATTGGGATCATCGTGGCGGACAAGCCGAAGATCGGTGAGCAAGATCCCGCCGAAAATGCGCAGACGGGCCGCCTCAAGGGTTACATCCGCGCCGGGGAACTTGCGCTCCAGAGCTTGGATGACCTGTTCGCGGACCACCCGGGGGTCGGTCCAATGATGGTAAACGATCACTGCGACGACCATCCCGGTCAATGTGGTAAAAACCAGGCTTCGTACCAACCACTTTTGCAGCCGCATGGTTTTGCTTTGTCTTTGTTTTCATGGGCAAATGAGGACGGGACCCCAAGTGGGGGCGGATAGTATGGCAAAGGGGATGTTTGGTCTACAACAATCCCAAAAGAAGTGTCTCACTGGATTTTGGAGTTCTTCAAATATTTATTTTGGGTAGCCGCGGTACCCAGGGCGACGCTCTATGGCAATCGCCGCATCGCCCTGCCCGGGGCCGGTTTATTTGGCCCTTTCAGGGCTATTAAAATCAAAAACTGGAACTATTGTAATTCGAAATCCAAAATTCAAATGAACAGATTGATTGCCTAGCGGCAATAGGGAAGTTTCGAGAAGTCAGTGATGGAAGCAATTTTGCAAGGTTTTCATACAATGAGAAGATTGGGAATTCCAATCGTGAATTACTAACTAAGTTTCATGAGATTGGATTTTTCCTGTGTGACATGCTGATAACCGATAACGCTAAAAGCGTTGAACCACAAAGCCCAGGCTCGACGCGAAGCGGCGCAGCCTGGGTAGGAAAGCTAACAAATGGTACTACTCCGAAGGGGGCACAATTTCTGGAAGCTATTCATTGTGTTACCCTTTGAGGCTCTCCAGGCCGCCATCGCTTCGCGTCGAACCTGAGCAAAGTTGTTTAACGCTTTCAGCGTTTTTTTAAGAGAATCGCAATGAAAAAGCTGGGAATACTAATTGCCTTTATATTTTGCTTGGGACTCACCTCGTTTGCTCCCGGAACTCCGGTGAATCCCATGCAACCCAACCTGAAACCAACACCCCTAAGCGGATTTCAATCCAAAAGTTTTTCCGTAGCGTTCCGGAAAAACAAAAGGGCCTCTGTCATTGTTTATGGCAACGG
>CAZPPD010000411.1:0-5734 GCA_964588185.1 uncultured Alcaligenaceae bacterium
ACCTGGGGGAATCGTTTTGTTGCCAACGCCGGTTGTTTATTGATACATGCCGTCTTTCCCGGAACCTACCTCGACCGGAATCCGCATTTAACAACCTACCAAAGTCTCTATCGCAGCGCTTCCTCAAAGAAGATAATGGCCCAAATTAGTCCGCCGGAACCTTGGCGTGTAGTTCGCAAGAAATTTTGGCACCGTTGGGTTAACACCACTCATGACATGCGTGCCTCACGGTTTTCCAAACGCGAATTGGCTGAGAAGGGATATGTGACCGGTGGTGCAGGTTGTGAAATTTATCGGGGCTCTGCATTTCCGGACCAGTACCAAGGCGACAGTTTTACCGCGGAACCTGCAGGGAATGTCGTCGTCCGCTTAAAACTCAAATCTAAAGGAGTTACCTTCGAGGCTACTCCCAAAATCGAAAACCGGGAATTCCTGGCATCCACCGACAATTGGTTCCGCCCCGTCAACATCGCCAATGGACCGGATGGTTGCTTGTATGTCCTCGACATGTATCGCGAGGTAATCGAAGATCCCAGCGCGATTCCCGAAGACATCCTCAAGAGGATCGACGTTACCAATGGCCGGGACCGGGGCCGTATTTATCGCATTGCACCCGCTAATTTTAAGCCACCTGCCCTCCCAAAACTCTCACCGCTTACCTCAAAGGATCTAGTTAAACTTCTGGAAAATCCAAACGCATGGCACCGCGAGACTGCACAACGGCTTTTGGTTGAACGGCAGGATATATCCGTTGTCGCTGCTCTGCCAAACCTGATCCGATCAACAAAATTCCCTCCATCAAAGCTCCACGCCCTGTGGACACTTCGAGGACTCAATAAACTTGATGTGGATACAATCTTGGCAGCCGTCACGGACCCGCATCCGATAATCCGCAAGCATGCAGTTCGCCTTTCTGAACGCCATCTTCAAGTGAATTCCCAATTACATGACAAGGTCATCGCTTTAGCCAAAGACCAAAATCCCCAAGTGCGATTTCAGGTTGCCTTCAGTTTAGGAGAAGGCCCCATCGACGCTTCGGCTCTCAATGCACTGGCAGAAATAGCCGTTCAAGATGCCAATGATCCATGGATACCCTATGCTGCTCTGAGTTCTGTCCCCCGACATTCCGGTTCTTTATTCGTTAAGTTGCTCCAAAACGAAAGATTTGTGAGGTCAGATTCTTCCGAGACTTGGCTGGTTGAATCGGCAAAAGTAACTGCGGCCCGCAAAGATTCTTCACAACTCCTGAAGGTGCTGAAAGCTTTATCCTCAAGATCCCTGGAAAAGAATCCAAAACTTCAGCAAGCTATTATTGCCGGAATCGCAGAAATCTTTTCTCGCAGGGGCCAATCCTTGTCTGCAATGTTTGCTCAAGGAGGCAAGGATTTACAGCGAACCCAGGAAATGTTCGCAAACCTGCTCACCTCGGCTCGACAAATCGCAGGCAATAAAAAGAAACCGCCTTCGCAACGAGTTGACAGCATTCACCTACTGAAACAAAGTACCTTTTCCCGCGAAACTGCTGTTCTGGGAAACCTCTTGCATGCCGCCGAACCTGTGGAAATCCAGCTCGCAGCCATTCAAACCCTCTCCCATTTTCGGCACAGTCAGGTTGCCCGCATTCTTATCAGACATTGGCAAAACCTAAGTCCGCGTTGCCGGGCCGAAGCAATGGAAGCCCTTCTCCGGGAACCCAGCCGCCACAGCCAACTACTCCGGGCGATCGAGAAAAAGGTAGTCTCGGTCGCGGACCTAAGTTCCATTCATCGCAAGGTTCTGCTTCATTCAAAAAACAAGCCAATCCGAGTAAAGGCAAAAGTACTCTTAAAGAAACCCAATAGTAAACGCGGAGATGTGCTCAAGAAGTATCTTGAAGCCCTCAAAATAAAGGGAGATAGCCTTAGCGGAGCGAAGATATTTACCAAAAACTGCTCTGCTTGTCATCGAATCAACAACATTGGAAAACACATTGGGCCGGATTTGCTCAGCAGCAAAAATAAAACTCCCCGGGAACTGTTACAGGCAATACTCGAACCGAGCCGTGAGGTTGGAAGTCAATTTCAAACATTCTTGGTGGTAACGCGGGATGGACGGAATTTTTCCGGGATGATTGTAGGGGAATCGACAGAGTCCCTGAGACTTCGCCGGGCCGAGGGAACGGAAGATACCATCCTGCGTAAAGATATCGAAGAACTGATTGCCACAGGGGTTTCCCTTATGCCCGACGGTCTCGAAAAACAAATCAATCTTCAACAAATGGCAGATTTGCTCTCCTTCTTGGCCGAAGAAAAGCACAATAACTAGTCTGACAATCAAACCTCACACAACCCAAGATCCAATTTTTAAGCCGGTCTTCGCAAGTCGTAGCAATAAATCGCATCCAAGCCCCGAATAAACAATCGTCCATCCGCCCAGGCATGGCTCATGGCTGCTTGGTAGGTGGTTGCATGGGGATGAGGCGGCTGCCACATTCTTCCAACTGTTGCGTTGGGCTGAGTGGACAGCGGAAACATCTTGGTGTGGCCGTGTTGGCTATCCGGGTGGAGGATGAATTTGCCGGGCAGTGCCAGCAGGTGTCCTTCATCCCAGCGAACCGCCGTGGGCAGGTGGTGGCTGGCGATGCGTTGCCCGGTTGCCACCCGAACGAGGTGATACGAAAACTTGCCGCGAAAACAGACAATCCCATCGGTTACCGCTCCCACAGAACAATTCCATGGAGCCCCCAGTTGGGTGGAAGCTTGCCAGACCTGCTCCGGACCATTCGTCGACAGTCGCCAGCAAGCAACCTGACCGTAGTTATCTCCCGAAGCGGTGTGAATGCCGTCGGGATCCGGAATGTTGCGAACACGTTCCCTGGCCTCGCCGCGCAGCTTGAGGCCGATTAGGTAGTCACCCGACAATACCATCGAGTAACTATTCTCACCTGCGTCCTGATACCGCAACATTACTCTCCCGCTTGTCGCTTCGATACAGGCGATCAAACCCTCCTCATTCCCAGTAATCACATAATGGCGGCCATCCTTCTCCCATGCCAGAGGCGTCGCCGCTTTTCCCAAGACCCGGGGCACTCGCCAAAGGACTCGCCCATTCGCAGCATTCAATCCCACGAGTCCGCACCTGCTGATGCCATCCGGAGCTATTACCGTGTTGCCACTAATATTCAAGCCGTGACAAAAGGATCGTGTCGGAGCATGCAGGTGACGTTGGTTCATCGCCCTGGTTTTGAGCTGGCGCATAAAAGCGGAATACCCCGGTACCGCCGTTTGCCAGCACATATTCCCGGACCTGGCATCGACACAACGAACAATGCCAAGAGCACCAAAGACGAAAATCTTGCCGTCGGCCGCAACTCCAGTGTGGTTGGTCAAACTACATTTGTGATCAAATAGGTTTAGGCCTTCTCCCGGCCAGGTCAAGGTCCACAAGGTCTTCCCAGTTGCCCCGTCCAAACAAACCAACTGCTCATCGGCATCGATCGCCCAGCGCCGGCGCATGTCGGCGACAGTCCAGCCCACCTCTTCCATCTGCTGCCGCCAACGTTGGCCGCGGGGACCGGCAAGTTGCGTATCGAGGTGCCGCTGGTACACATTCCCGGCAGGCTGATAACGGAATTGATACACCCGTCCTTCCCAAACCAAGGGGGAAGCTCCTCCCGCTGCCGGCGGAGTGCCCACACAAGCTCCATAGCGATGCGATCCGGATTCACACGGACCGATGTACTGGCTTGACCACAAAAGCCGCGCTTGATGAAGATCATCCACTAGGGGTCGCCTGCAAGGGCCACTGGAGAAATTCTGGTGGGGCCCAACATAGCTCGGCCAGTTGGCCTGTTCCGGAAGGCTATTCTGAGCTCGCAAAGCTCTCTCATCTCGGCAATCACCTGTCACTCGCCCACGCACCTCGGCCCGTTCCGTAAGTCTTCGTTCACTCCTTGGCCAAGATCCGGAATAGCTTCCCCGCACCTGATCATTTGCGATGGTTAGATCCAGCCGAAGCGGCATGCGTGTGGCCAAAGGTGCGACTGAACGATTTTGGCGGACCGGTTGGTGGCCAATGACAACTTCGCCGGTGAGTCGCCCTTGCCGGAAACGTAGTCCGGAGACGTTCACTGCTGCCATTCCCAACGGCGGGCACACCCCTCGTTCCACTTGATCTCCCCGAATCATGAGGAGAAGCCGAGCATTATTCTGTTCCTGGATTCTTTCTAAGGTACAATCCAACCAAAGGATATTTCCTCCGGGTGCTTCCACCGGCCGGACAGCAGGTTGGGGGTCTTCATCTGCCCCAGCAATCGACATTGCGGCAAACGAGCCTATCACTCCAGCGGCCGATAATTCCATCCAATCCCGGCGAGTGAGATTATTTTCGTTGGCAGTGAAATCAAAGGACATAAATTGCTCCTGCAATGGAATTCACCTGGGTTAGATACCAATAATATTTGTTACTATAACGAGTAACCAGCTTCTCTGCATGCAGATTTTATAAAATTCCATTCAAACAAGTGCCAGTCAAGATGTCAATTTCGATATTGGACATGGCAGCGGTTACAGGATTGTTTCAAGGATTTTAGGTATCTTGTTGCCTCTTGAATATTGCCCGCTCGCAAAGCGGAGTTCAGCTTGCCGGCCAAATTCGCAGATTCTACCAACCAGAACTTGAATTGTTTAGTTTTGTTTGTGGAAAGTTCTTTGGCCGATTCGGTGAAAGCCTGTTGGAGCATGACGGCTTCCAAGTTTGGAACCAAATCGGGATGCTTCTTGGGAGTACGCCATTTCGCCTCCTCACATAATTTCAGGTTGTCATATTTGCGATCAATAATAGCCATAACAGCCGCTAGGGAGCTGACTTTGGCAACAGCGACCAGCTCCGGCAACTTCACTCCGGGTGGAGGGGGTTTATAGCCTTTGACATCACGCCACAAACCGGGATAGTTCCGGCTTGTCCCGGCTTTCTCCAGGATTTGCAGCCCTCCTTCGCCGTCGGTAAATCCACCGGCGATGCAGGCTACGGCAGCCGCCGCAGGCCCGCGATGCTTGCCATGGTGACAATGAAAATAAAGGGGGGAATCCACCTCTTGAATCAGGCGTGCCAGCATTTTGCCTGCCAGCTGGGAAACCCCATCATATCCAATTGGAATGTGCACGTAGCGGAACCCATACTTTTTGGCCATCTCCAATTGTGGCTTGGCCCCGTCTACGCTGACGATGGTCTTCACGCCAAGGTCCGCTAATTTCCTGAAAGCCTCCTCCCCGTGGGGCTCACTTCCGGAATAGATTTGTTTCGAAATCCTCATGAGATTGAACAAACCAAACTTGTCGGCAGATATTTTTTGTAGCTGAACTTTCTGGGTATGTTTTTCCTCCTCCCCCAAAGCGGTGCCCTCGGGGATGTGCTTTTCCTGAGACAATGAGACCAGAAAGGCAAAGGAGATTCCCAGTAATAAAGTTCGTTTCATAGGTAGCCTGCTGAGTGAAATAAAAATACCTGGTGCTTTTGCCGCCAAACGAACTTGTATTTTAAATCCCAAAGAATCAATTTATCGAGGGTAAATGCAAGACAGGCCTTGGTTGAGGAAAATTCTATTTGGCAAGAGGTGATGAACTAAGTCTGGTTGGCATTATCGAGTTAGGAATTGAATTTAAAGGAATCCAAAATTTGGATAAACTCCTCGCGATATTTTTCAAACTTATCCTCCGGAGCAGTGGCGGTTACCAAAAAAACTTTTGAATGCTGA
>CAZPPD010000412.1:0-5722 GCA_964588185.1 uncultured Alcaligenaceae bacterium
GCCGTTGACGATTGGCAAAAAGTAGATACTTTATAAGTTTGACCAAAGCCGAAGTGGCGGAACTGGCAGACGCGCTAGGTTGAGGGCCTAGTGGGAGTATTATCCCGTGGAGGTTCGAGTCCTCTCTTCGGCACTGAAATAGTATGGGTTTACAACATCAATTGCGGTATGCCCTATTTCATTCACTTCTGGAATTGGTACAGTATGGTGCGCATATCTATGTTGTTGGTCTAATGGAGGCAACATTTCAACTGCTAAGGCCTGATTCGTCTAACCCTATATTGCTTGATTTTTCGCCAAACCGATTGCCACTCCACCCCTCTTTTAATCTTGCATTCCGGCATAAAGGGCGCGGGGTTATTTGCATGGAAGGCGGCAGAGTAAATCTTTGGCAAGACAGAACCCATCCGAGCAATGAATCGGCCTTGAAATCTCCAGTTGAACATTGGTTGTTGAATACACTTTTCCAGTTGGTACTTTCGCCTTTCTTTAAGGGAAATTGATTGCCTATAAATTGGAAACCGTTCGCATATTTCTTCTTCCGTTTTAATTAGATTTTGCTAACAGCGGACAGGAAGTATTATTCTCGATTTTGTTCAAGTAGCTGCCTAACAGAGTCCGCACAATGAGTCTGATGGCAACTATCTCAAAACAGATGGCAATAGAATTTCGGATTCGCCAGACTTGTATTTGAATTCCTCTTTGTTGGTATTTGATTTGCTTAAAAGTTCTTCAAATCAAAGACAAACAATATTTCTTAATAGGAGGATCCTTCATGAGAAGCCGACAAATACAAGTCACCTTACTATCCATGGCTGTTTTGTGCCTGGTTCCCTGCTTGGCAATCGCAGGTGGGAAATCCAAAAACAATCAGATTTCGGATGAGGACATCTCCTCGGCCATTACCTTTCGACTGGTCCGTGACGATGCGGTGGCATCTCATTTAATTGATGTCAAGACCACCGATGGAATAGTTGAGTTGTCCGGTTCAGTGGATAACATTCTCGCTAAAAATAGGGCAGTGAATTTAGCCCGGACGATCAAAGGTGTGCGTTCGGTAATCGATCAAATGCAAGTAAAACCTGTCGCTCGAACGGATAATGAGATTCGCCAGGACATCCAAAGCGCGTTTTTGTTTGACCCGGCAACCGAATCTTATGAGGTCACTGCTAATGTGAACAATGGCAAGGTGAAGCTGACCGGAACGGTGCAATCTTGGCAGGAAAAGCAGTTAGCTCAGAAGGTTGCTATGGGAGTGAAGGGAGTTAAAAAGGTAGAAAACGACATCGATATCTCCTACAAGATCAATCGCTCGGACAATGAAATCAAAAAGGATATCAAACGCCGCCTGGAAACAGATGTCTGGGTTGATGATGCCTTGATAGACGTGAAGGTCGATGATGGAGTAGTAAAGTTGAGTGGTACCGTCGGTAGCGCCTCGGAAAAATATCGAGCCTACTCGGATGCCTGGGTAACAGGTGTAATGTCTGTCAACTCCGACAAACTGAAGGTTCAGTGGTGGGAGCGAGACAAGATGCGCCGCAAAGATAATTATCTCCTCAAATCGGATGAAGAGATTGCCGAAGCAGTGAAAGATGCCTTTCTTTTCGATCCGCGGGTTCTCTCTTTTAATCCGGAAGTTTCGGTCGACAATGGGATAGTAACTCTCACCGGCGTAGTCAAAAATCTCAAGGCTAAGCGATCTGCGGGCCGTGATGCCAAAAATACCTTGGGAGTTATCAGTGTCAAGAATCACTTGCGGGTTCGACCGGAAACAAACTTAACCGATGAGCAAATTGCCAGGAATATTCGCTCTTCCTTGCGTTGGGATCCGGATGTGAGCCGTTTTGAAATCTCCGTTAGTGTCTTCAACGGGAAAGCTTATATCACTGGCGAGGTTGACTCCTATTTTGAAAAGTTTCAAGCCGAAGACATTGTTTCCGAAGTGAACGGAGTTGTCGATGTCGATAATAACCTACGGGTCGACTATGACCCAGCCGTTGGTTACTACAGCTATCCGTATTTTCGCCACCCCACCAGAGAATATCTGGCACCTCGAACTCCTCAACTGAAGGAGGACATTCAAGATGAGCTATATTGGAGTCCTTATGTGGATTCTACAAAAATTCAGGTTTCTGTTGATGGAGAGGAAGCAACCTTGAGTGGGACGGTTTCTTCCTTGGCGGAAATGAACAAGGCGATAGAAAACGCCCTCGAAGGTGGTGCGAATAATGTGGTGAATAACCTTCGCATTCGTTCTCAAAAGAAAAAATAGGGCTTGCTTACCAGGGTGTGGCTTAAAAGTCGCACTCTGTTTTTTGGCAACCAGAGATAAAGAAAGGAACTCTCGATGCGTCAATTGGTTGGCTTAACAATAATATTAGCATCATTTTGGACTATCGGCTGTGGAGATACAGCGAAGAAGAAACTGGACCTATTCGTTCCCGATGAAAAGGAAGCTATTAAACACGGAAAAGATAAGGACATCCTAGTCAGAATTCAACGGTACAACTTTGAACTGCCGGTGAAAGTAAAAATGTCGAACTTCCCGGAAGGGGTAACACTCAAAGATAGCGTTCAGAATGAAATTATCTATGCGAAAGAGGACAGCGAAGCAACCTTCACTTTAACAGCAAAAGATTCCGCCCAACCCGGTGATCATACAGTGACGGTTACGGCTGACGTGGAGGGGATGTCTCCGGTTACTAAAACTTTCACCATTACAGTGAATGAGCTTTAGCCTCAGATCAAGGGGGACCGCTTTGTTACTTCTTCCTTCGAATAAAAGCCCACGAAGTATCGTGGGCTTTTTGCTGTTCAGATTTAAGTTATAAAGCTTGCGGGATCAGCCTGAAAAAAAATTGCTTATGTATTTCTAAACCTATTGGTGTTAAATGAAGGGTGAAGGGATTTTCAAAGTGGACCGAAACAAACACGCCTCATGCAGGAGATAGAAAAAATGCCGGAAGGTTTAGAACTTAATCATCCGTGGCTGGTTGCCGTGTGGCCGGGTATGGGCAATGTGGCAATAAGCGCGGGATATTACTTAATGGCCAAACTGGGCATGTATGGGTTGGCGGAATTCGAAGCAAATGATCTCTTTGATACCGAACATGTTGTCGTCAAAGGCGGGTTGATCAAACCTGCCTACCGGCCACGCAACCGGTTTTTTCTTTGGGTTGATCCAAACCAAAAACACGATTTGGTTCTCTTTATCGGGGAAGCTCAACCACCATTGGGGAAGTATCCATTTTGCCGGAAGCTTATTGAGTATGCCAAGGAACTAGAGGTCGAGCGGGTTTTCACCTTTGCCGCCATGGGAACCGAGATGAACCTTGACCAACCGTCGCGGGTGGTTGCCGCAGCAACTGACGAGGCACAACTTGAAGGTTTAAAGGCTTTAGACTTGCAAATCCTGGAAGAAGGCTACATTGGTGGCCTTAATGGTGTGTTGTTGGGAGTTGCTGCCGAGTCCGGGTTGCCTGGGACCTGTTTGCTCGGTGAGATGCCGGGGCTTTTCCGGCAAATGCCATTTCCAAGAGCCTCGCAGAATGTGCTGGAAGTGTTTAAAACCATTTTCCAGTTGGAACTCGATACGGGAGAACTGGCAGAGGAGGCTCAACACATGGAAGAACAACTGAATGAAGTAATGTCGCAAATGCAGGACCGATTAGGCGAACAGTTCGGAGAAATGGAAGAAGAATTCCAGCCGGAACAAAAAGAAGAGGAGCGACTTAGCCCTGAAGACGAAGAACTCATTGAGAATCTTTTCCAACAATCTCAAAACGACCGTTCAAAGGCGTATGAACTAAAACGTCATTTGGATCGCCTAAATGTTTTTAAGGATTATGAAGATCGTTTCCTTGATTTGTTCAAATGATAATGTCTCCTGCGATTAATCTCAAAAGTCCGCTGCTAAAAAATGTAGAAGGGGAACTATCCAAGAAGGATTATTATGGCCACAGATCCGATTTGCCGGATGTCAGTCGATGAATCGACCGACCTAACTGTCGAACAAAACGGAGAGACATTTTTCTTTTGCAGCGACCAATGCCGCCGGAGATTTTTAATGGGGGATGAGGCGGTGTCAACAGAGTCGAAGGTTCGCGGCGGTAACTACCACAAAGAACGACCAAGAAACAGTAACAAGGAAACAGACAAATACATTTGCCCGATGTGTGAAGGAGTTGAGAGCAGCAACCCTGGCGAATGTCCCAAGTGCGGTATGTCACTTGAACTCAGCCACCCAACTGGTCTGTCAAAGCAAACAACCTACACTTGTCCAATGCACCAGGAGGTTGAGCGTAAGGAACCGGGGGCCTGCCCAAAATGTGGCATGGAATTGGAGGCCAATTTTGTTGAGGTTAGTCAAGACGAGGATTCTGAACTCCGCAACATGACTTTCAGGTTTTGGGTTGCTCTGGTGTTGAGTCTCCCGGTCTTTTTATTGGCCATGCTGCCAATGGTAAATGTTCCAATCGCCAAGTGGTTGGGAACTACTCTTCATTTGTGGCTTCAATTGATTCTGAGCACTCCCGTGGTTCTTTGGGCCGGTTGGCCTTTTCTCGAACGAGGTTGGAGGTCGATTGCGACCTGGAACCTCAATATGTTTACGCTGATCTCCTTAGGTGTTGTAGCAGCCTATCTGTTTAGCCTGTTTGTGGTACTATTTTCCTGGTTAATTCCCGCCGAACTCAAAACAAATGGAAAAGTAGAAGTTTATTTCGAGGCAGCAGCAGTCATCATTACTTTCGTACTCCTAGGGCAGGTTTTGGAACTGCGAGCCAGGCGGCGAACGGGAAGTGCTATTCGAGAATTGCTTTCCTTGGCACCACCTACTGCTCGAGTTGTCCGAGACGGGGAAGAGAAGGAAGTGCCGTTGGAAGAAGTGGAGAAAGGGAATTTGCTTCGGGTTCGACCCGGAGAGAAGATACCAGTCGATGGGAAGATTACTGAAGGTAAGAGTTCGGTTGATGAGTCGATGATTAGTGGAGAGCCCGTTCCGGTAGGAAAACAATCCGGCGATTCTGTGATAGGCGGAACTGTTAATCAAAGCGGTTCATTTCTCATGGTAGCAGAGAAAGTTGGCGAGGACACAGTTCTTTCGCAGATAGTAACCATGGTGGCTAATGCTCAACGGAGCCGTGCGCCGATTCAACGAATTGCGGATGTTGTCGCTTCATATTTTGTTCCTGCTGTGGTGGTGATCGCTATTATCACCTTCGCCGCTTGGCTTCTATTAAGTCCTATGGAACCGGCTTTGGCATGGGCGTTGGTTAATGCGGTTGCAGTACTGATTATTGCCTGTCCCTGTGCCTTAGGCCTCGCCACACCAATGTCGATCATGGTAGGAGTAGGGCGTGGAGCGAAAGAAGGCATACTCATCAAAAACGCTGAGGTATTGGAAACCCTGGAGAAGGTCGACATCGTGGTCGTGGATAAGACCGGGACGTTGACTGAAGGGCGGCCAAAACTGACCGAGTGCATTCCTACCAAAGGCATTTCAGAAGAAGAATTACTCCTTCTTGCGGCCAGTGTTGAACAGAATAGTGAGCATCCCTTAGCCCATGCCTTTGTTGAAGGAGCCAAAGAACGAAAAATTGATATGGCTGAGGTCACCGAGTTCGGCTCTGTGACAGGTGGAGGTGTCCATGGCATTGTAAATGACCAAGCAGTAATAGTTGGAAAACGATCTCTGCTGAAAGAAAAGCAAGTCAATGAC
>CAZPPD010000413.1:0-5722 GCA_964588185.1 uncultured Alcaligenaceae bacterium
AAATATAACAGCCGGTCTTTGAACTGAACCATTTCCATGGGCGGGCGAATCCGCGTTGATTTCTTTTCTTTCTTCTGGGGAATTTCCCCGGGATTCTCCGAGTGGTTCAGTTCTAGGATTTCGTTGGGTTCTTCCTCGGGGTCTGGTTGGTTGTCCTCTGATATCAATATCGGTTCTGCTGGGGTTGGGAATTTCCAGGCTTGGGTCGAGACTTTCATTCCTAATTGGCCCAACGAGCGAACCCAAGGCGCACTGGAAAGCAGAGGAGATTTGCGGACATTAGCTTGCAAGGGTTTGGCAAAGCGAGGATGAGGGCGGATCTCAAGAGGAAATTCCAAGGCGATGGACTCGGTTTGGATGAGGGGGATTTCAGAATGTTCGGGTTGTTCCGTAGAAAATGATTCTTCCGGGTTTTGCTGAGGATGTAGATTCTCTGTCGCTTCTTGCACGCTTCGCTCCTCCATTGGTGTTTGTCCTGTTTACTTTGGTCGGATAGAGAAGGCGGAGAACTTTAGAAATGAGTCTGCATCCAGTGCAGCAGTGACGAATTAAAACCTGTCGGCAAGCGTGCTTAACCATACTCCCTAAAAAAGCGTCTTTTGGGTTTCACTGGCAAATGGCCAGAAGCGTAAGCCAAAAGTTTCCAAATCGTACTCTTCTTTTTCATCCTGTTCCATGTCGGCCCTATCGATGGTAACTTCCAGGTATGCCCACAAAGTCATTCGGTCGCCTGTAATGTCATAACCGTAAAGGTCGGTATCGCCGTTGATCACCCAACGCCAGCGCCGCCGTTCATAAGCGGTGTCGGCATCCTCCTGCCAGCCCTTCAGTACCCGGACCATCGCTTCGTTTGCTTTTCCCCAACACGCCTCATCCTGAAAATGAATCAGTAAGCGTTCTTCCTCGCACTCGTTGATGATGTTGGGCAATTGAGATACGGCATCGAACAATCGGGTTTCCAAAATCGAAGCCCGCCAGGGTGGTTTCAAAAAACAACTGATTTTAGCCACCTCGAGCTTCAGCCCGTAAAAGTTGACTCGCATTATTTCATCCTGAATAAGAGTGGGCGGATTTAATCCGGAAGGATAAGAAAAATCCAAACGAACCTTAACCGAGTATTTTTGTTCGCATTGCTAATCCATAATGTTACATTAATCCAAAATCAGGAAACAGTATTGATTTAAAGGTTCTTGTATTGAGTCAAAGCCCTTCTCAGTAAACCAATATTCGAATTCCATCCCTAGTAATGGACCCATTTGATGAGGAGAAGTTGTGGACTTCATCTTGTTTGCCGCTGAACCAAAACCCCCTTTGACTTGGGAATTGCGGATTCCCCTTTCGGTAATGAACTTCCTGGAATTTGCTATCTGGGGATCTTGGTTTGTAGTATTGGGAAATTATCTGAACAATTTGAAGTTCCCAAGAAAAAATATTGGACAGATTTATGCCACCATGGCTTTGGGCAGTACCCTTTCGACGCTTTTTATCGCTCCCCTTGCAGATCGATATTTTGCCGCCGATAAATTGTTCGCTGTCCTGCATCTCATTGGCGGCGTTTTGCTGTTCTTAATGGCCTATACCAAAACCCCTCGCTCTTTTTATTGGTTTGCCCTTCTTTATGCTCTGGTCTACGCTCCGACGCTGGCCCTGGTGAACAGCATTGTATTTGCTCATATTCCCGATCCCTCGCGAGATTTTCCGACGATCCGGGTATTGGGAACCATCGGTTGGATTGCCGCCGGAATGTCCTTGTGGTTTTTGATCAAACCGGGACAACCGGTCAATAATCGCCCGTTATTATTAGCAGGAGTTCTCTCCATTATCCTCGGGGTGTTCTCCTTCTTTCTCCCGGCAACCAATCCACCGGCCGAAGCATCTGCATTCTTGCCGAATTTGTCCTACGAAGAACTGTCCAAAGCATTCCCGGTTTTGGATGCCCTGAGCTTATTTAATGAACCCTCCTTTGCCCTATTTTTCGGCGTTTCCTTTTTCATTACCCTGGCCTTGGCATTTTATTTCAGCTGGACGGCAATCTTCCTGGAAGAACAATCCGGAGTAGCTCCGAAGAACGTCGGACCGCTGATGACGATCGGCCAATGGATGGAAATTATCTTCATGCTCCTGCTCCCTTGGTTCCTGGCAAATCTTGGCATGAAATGGGTTCTGGTTCTGGGAATGGCCGCTTGGGGACTTCGCTATGCCATCTTTGCTTCCCAGAGCATTCTGCCGGTTTTGTTGGTTGGGGTTGCCCTTCATGGGATCTGCTTTGATTTCTTCTTTGCGGCCGGTTTTATTCATGTCGAGAATACGGCTCCCGTATCCCTGCGGAACAGCGGACAAGCCTTGTTCGCCTTTCTGACCTATGGATTGGGAATGTACTTGGGAACGGAGTTCTCCGGACGGCTGAACCAATGGTTTACCACTGAAACCACGGACCCGGAGACCGGGGAAACCAAGCGAATCACGGATTGGCGAAAGTTCTGGCTGGTTCCTTGTGTTGCGGTGGTGGTGGCATTGATTCCCTTCATACTGTTTTTTGAAATACCAAGCTAAATCGGATCATCGAGTGTAACTAAGGTTTCGGATAATCCTTCCCGCCAGCTTTGGAGAGACCATGATTCGTGCCATCATCGGAGTCGTTGTTACCGCCATCGTTTTGTACGCCTGGGGCTTTGTGTATTGGGGCATGGGTCCTTATGCCCAACAGATTTGGAAATCCGCCGAGGATGAAGCGGTGGCTCGAAAGCTCCTCCGCGAGCAATTCCCGGAGAACGGGACCTATTACGTCCCCGGACATGATCAGGATCCGGAGACGGTGAAAGAACAATTCGAAGAAGGTCCCGTCGCCTTTGTCTATGTGCTGGCTGCCGATGGCCGCCCCCAGTTTGATCCTTCAATCATGATCCAGGGATTCATCAACAACTTGGTGGTTATCATTTTGATCGCCGGAATGTTGGCCATGGTGTCCTCTGCCTTGCCGAATTATTTCCTGCGTGTTTTGTTTGCTGCCCTCGGTGGCCTTACCTGTGCGGTGTTGGTGGATATTGGCGACATTGTCTGGTGGGGAATCTCTTGGGATTGGAAATTATACAAGGCCTTCTATACGTTTTCGGCTTGGTTGATTTCGGGGATCGTATTGGCTGCTTTTATTGGTCCTGCCAAGAAATGATTACCTTTAGGATCCAGCTTCATTCCCTGCTGCCCCCGGCGATTGGGGAGAGAAAGGTAACCTTATCCCCATTCTGTAGGGGCTGGGAACTCCCCTTGGCCACTTGGGAATCATTAACGAACAGCAAGATGGTCGGCTGTAATTCTCCGGAAGAATCCAGCAACATTCTGCCGAGACTCTCGCCATGCCGTTCCACTAATTGGTGGACCAATTCTTTGGTGGTCCCCGAAGAAGGAAGTTCAACTTCTTCGGAACCAGTGCCGGTTGCGGTTTTGAGTTGTGCCATGTAGGTAATGGAGATTTTCATTGGAGTCAGTTTCGGATGTTGGTTTCTTCGGATACTTTTGGCGACCCGGCTTCACCATTTTTGTCTTTGCGAAAGATCGCCCAGTCATTGTCCTCTTCCAAAACGCCGTTTCCAAGCATAAAAAGGTGATCGGCCAGTTGCTCCGCATCGTTGCGGTCATGGGTAATGTGCAAAGTGGTAACTCCCGTGCGATGTTGCACCGAGAGCAGCAGATCATGCATTTCCGCGCGGGTCTCCGAATCCAACGCGGCCAACGGCTCATCCAACAACAGCACCTCCGGATGAAAGGAAAGTGCCCGCCCTAATGCCACTCGTTGCGATTCTCCGCCACTCAAACCCTGGGGTTTCCGGTATAGAATGCGATTGATCCCCAAAATATCCGCCAATTCCAGCACCCGTTCTTTGATCTGTTCCTGGGACCAATGCCGAATGCGCAGGGCAAAAGCCAAATGTTCCCACACGTTCATGGATGAAAACAACGCCCGGTCCTGAGGAACATAGCCGATGCCGCGCTCCGCTGGTTTTAGGTGGGTTACCTCCCGGTTCAGCAATCGAATGGTTCCCGATTCCACTTTCCGCAAACCGCAGAGCCCTTCGATCAGAGTGGTTTTGCCGCTCCCGGTCTTGCCCATCAACACGGCATAATGACCGGTGGGAACGGTAAAGGAGATATTGGCCAGGGAAAAGCTTCCCGCTCGGATCTTCAATTTCTCCACACAAATCATGGACGCAAAGCCTTTCGGAAGGATACATCCGAGCCGGCCACTCGCAGGATGATCAGGACAGTAACCGCAGCCAATATCATCAGTAAGGAAACCGCCAAGGCAGCTTCCAACTCCCCGCTGTCCAGTTCCAGGTTGACGGCGGTCGGCATCACTTCCGTGGAAAAAGGCGTCGTGCTGGCAAAAACCAATATCGGACCGAACTCGCCCAGCGACCGGGCCCATGCCAAGGTCGCCGCAGTCAGCAATCCTTTGCGGGATTCGGGGAATACCACTTTCCAGAAGGCCTGCGCCCTAGTGCACCCCAACGTCATAGCGACCTCTTCCGCCCGCGGGCTAATCTGGTCGAAGGTGACGCGCATGGTCCGCACGGCAAACGCACAAGCGACCGAAAATTGGGCCAGAATCACCGCAGGGATAGCGTAGGTAACTTCCAACACATTATGTTCGAACCAACGCAAGGGAGCCAGCCGAAACAAGATTAAAAGTCCCAGACCCACCACTAGCGGCGGCAATACAATCGGGATGTCGAGCACGGCATCGACCAATCCCTTTCCCGGGAACGAAAACCGCGACATCACAAATCCCAGGGAGACCGCCACCCACAACGAAAGAATGGTGGTCAATGTACTGGAAACCAAGCTCAATTTTATGGCATAGAGAATCCGGGGACGAAACAGTTGAGCGACAACGCGGTCCGGCGTAGTAAAAGTAGCCATGGCCAGAATCATAGCCACAATCAAGATTATGTAAGACCCCCCAATAAAGGAGAGCCCACCGATAAAGGGTACATCGGAACCAACTTTGTGGGGGGTGGATTCTTTGGTTTTCGGTTCCGGGGAAGTCATTCTAAAGGATCTTAACAGGCTGGGTGAGCATAGGTGTTACAACGCACTATGGGATACTAGCACATAGTATTATAGCCAAGATTACCCCTAATCCAACGAGTTCCGGTCCCTGAGTGGCACAATTCGATTTGGAAGAAAAGCCTGCTTGTTCCCACTCCTGAACGAAGGCAAGCCCAGGCCAGGACCCGAGTGATGACCGAGGAGACACCGTCACAACCGTTCACCACTGTTGCTGAAGCACCGAAAAAGCCGTCAGTTGACGGTGGGATTAATGCCAACCAAGGCCACTTGATGATATCGACCTCGATTAGCAACGGAGGTCAACGTTCAACCGGTGATTGGCAGGAATTGGCATGAAGTGGCTATAAAGTTGATAAGAGGAGGATGGGGATATTTAAATTTGTAATCTTGGCGTTAGAAATCTTAACCTTGGCCCCTTCCGTGACTACAATCGGAGGCCCGGGGTGTTATAGTGTTCGACGGTTTTTCGCACGGACATGATATAGATTCCAGAATGGGGGCTGAGTGGCTAACATGCTTGCCCTGAGACAACTGAGGCAAGCATGCTGTGCGACAGAGTCAACTTCTGAGAAAGCAAGGTCTCACCGAGTCGTTATGAATACAATTCGGAAAGCGTCAAATCGATCGCGCAATCGTTCATCTTGCGGCGGATCAT
>CAZPPD010000414.1:0-5689 GCA_964588185.1 uncultured Alcaligenaceae bacterium
TTCCGATCTAAAGGACGCCATTACCGCACTGGGAAACAGTTGGTCGGCAAGTATAACTTCCCCTAAGTATGCCCCTTTTCCTACCTGTGACCTGCGCGGGATGCAAGGTGCTTTCAATGCAATGAACACCTATGCTCCTTTGCGGCTTCACACTTCGGAACTAGCGTCCTATGAGGTCGATAGCGAAAAAGGTTGGCTGATCCGAACGCCATCCGCTGGTAATGAGCCTGGATTGCAAATGGATGCTCCTGGTTGGTTTGGCGGCACAAATTATTGGCGAGTCATTTACACGGCCGGCTTTGAAACCATTCCCGAAGATGTTCAGGAAGCAGCGGCTCAATGGGTTGCCAGTATGTTTTGGCAAACCAAACGCGATCCCGGATTGCAACAAGAACAGGTCCCCGGTGTTGTCTCCCGGTCCCCAGTTCGAGACATGCCGGGTGAAGTAAAAAATCTGTTGCGGCCATTCCGTGTCAGAAACTTGATTCGCCTGGGAGGTTGACATGGCTATTCCGATAACCCCTCCGAACACCACTTGCGACATCTATCGTCCAGGGACTAGCCCACCGGCAAATCCTGCGGTGGAGAATGTTCGCTGTCACCTGAAAGCGGACTACTTCCTGGGGCTGCAGATTGGTGAGGAGGCCGATAAAGCAGGGCTGAAGTTTACCCACACCATGCTGGTCGAACCCGACGTCGATATTCGCGATGACTATGAGGTGGCAAATCCTTCAACAATGAACAGCGACGCCGTTTACATACCGAATCAGACGGGAACGGAATTTCTTGTTGTATTTGTCGAACGGAAATCCAAAGGTACGCCCGAGGATCACAAAAAAGTTTACCTCCGGCGCTTGATGCCTACCTGGCCAACAACAGAGTTGTGAGACTTGTAGGTGGATTCCCCAGAATTCAGCCGCATCAGCATTCGACTGCCAACTTGTCCATTTATTCAGGAGACACCTCATGGCAAGCATCCCCGGGGGAGGCGCCAACGACAACATACGCCTTCCCATGCCGCCTAACAATACAGGCGACCTTTATCGTCCCGGAAACACCCCACCTGCGGACCCGGACATCGCCGGTATCCCCTTGTACTTGTCTCCCAACTACGAATGGCGCCTCGAGTCCGGAGAGACCTTGTCGAACAATGCTCGCTATACCCATTTTGCTATCGTGTCATTGGCTACCGACCTGCGCGATGGCTTTACCGATTACACCACCTTCGGAAACGCCGACAGTGTCTTTATTCCCAATAAAGACGGCACGGAATTTAAAGTCATATTTGTCGAGCGAAGAAACCGGGGACAATCTAATGAATACAAGAAGGTATACCTCAATCGCGAACGTCCTACCTGGCCGACGAATGAGTTATGAGCAGCATGAGTTACTGATTTTCCCCGGAGCTGCTCGAGTTGTTGATTGTCGCAAGATCATTCGAAGTTTTAGTTGGAGAACCACCATGGCTACTAGCCAAATCCGTCTGACACACAAGTTAATCCAAGACCTGGCTCATCGAATCAAGAAAGGAGTTTTCGCTAATGTTGCCGCGGAATCCTTGGGCATACCGTTCAAATTATTACAGGAATGGTTGAATTGCGGCGACCGCAATAATGCTCAGAAAATCTATCGCGATCTGGCCCAACAAGTATCTCAGGCAAAAGCTAAAGCCAGGTTGCATGCAGAAGCCTTGATGCTGGAAGAGAATCCCCGCTTTTGGCTGCTCCACGGTCCGGGGAAAGAAACCCTACGCGAACCCGGGTGGACTTTTGGAGTTAGGGCCACTGAAGGACTTTACCGGGAGACCGGAAAGATGACCGAAGAGGAAGTTTTTTCCTTGTTTGGTTTGGTTCACGAGGTACTCCATCCATTCCCCGAAGCCAGACAAAGCCTGATCAATGTTCTGAATGAAAAAGCTCCCATGCAAATTCACAGCATACTGAATTAGTTGGTTCTCCTGCCGTTTATTTCGATCCCCCAAGGCCAACCTCCAAAGAAAAATACTGGTTTTACGCAGAGAGAACAACCAATTTGAATAGTGTACAAAAATATATTAAAAGCGATATTAGGAGCCGACTATGACTGATACATTCCTATTTTCCGAGCAGATTTCCAAGAATGAGTTAGCAGATTTGAGTAGTCAGGGTATATGCCCACGTTGTTCCGGGACTATGACAGTCCGAAATCATTCTGCGGTGCCTTATTTTCATAGCCTGTGCTTTGAGTTACCAATTCACGTTGTCATCCCCCTCAAAATGTATGTGGTTGAGTTGGTTTTGAAAGTACTCAAGCAGGGTTGAGGGGAAGCTAGTTGGCCATTTCGAGTAGTAACTTCCAGGTAATCTGGCCGGTGGATTTTTCCTGCTCAATAGAAAGGCTTTTAAAAACTCCCAATCCCAACAATAAACGATTCATTCCTTCCCGGGCAAAAGATTCAGGAATTCGGTTCTTTTTCGCTAATCCCAAGAGTTCGCTGTGGCGAACCTCCAAAAAAGACCGGAGTTCCCGGAAGGATAGCATCAGTTGAGTATTGCCGCTCGGCGCTGGATTTGCAGATTTCTTGAATCGAGCAATGGCCTGAGGAGAACTGCCGGCTACCAAATAGCCGTGTTTCAGCGCGAAGGCAGGTTTTAATCCGGGGGGGAATTTTCCATTCACCAAATACTTGACCTCATCGCCTTGTTGCTTGTGGGTGAGGAAGCGGATGCGGTCAGCTTTGCCGTGTTTTAAATTGTGATCAAAAACCCCAAGCCCGACAAAAAATTGCAAGGTCCGAAAAATTGCCTGATCCACCGGAGCAGCCTCGGGACCGGGTTGAATGCGAATTGCCAGTAAGGCATCCGGGACCAGGTGCTCCTTGGCACCCGGCGAAATGCTGAAGCCGACATCCGGGCCGATATAAGGCAGGACTTCCGTTGCAAACTCCATCCCTAACGGTGCTCCCAGGCCTTTTTGTAATGTCTCTCGAAATTTTTCCCGGACCGGCGGGAGCATAAAGTCTTCCAAGGCGGCCAACAAAGCGGGAAAATCAACCCGGGTTGCCACGGAAAAGATCTGTTGCTCCGGAAAGTTCCCCCACAATTTGGGAACTTGGGTGGTCGAGCGGAGGAGCTTTTGGGATTCAGGATTCAGGTCCTCCAATCGACCCTGAAGGGAAACATAGAACTCAATGTTATCGGAAACATTCAGGGAAAAGCCTATTCCGTCTAGCGCGGCCCAATATTTCAGGAAAGTTTTCACCACTTGGGAATCAGCACCCTCGGCTTGCTCCGCTTGTTTCTGAAGTTCGGCGTCAAATGCTCGGGGATTCACCCAGAAGGTAAGCAGCGAATGAGAAGCCGGGAGCTGGGCTACTCGTCGGCTCATCACCGACGGCGTGGAAGAGTCACGTAAACGGTCGATTACGTGATGAATCAACGGCTCATGCGTGGTGAAAGCAAATAAATGTTCGGATTGCAGATAGAATTGCTTATCATTGTCCGCAATTCGTTGATAATAGGTCTGATCCCGGTATTTCTTCGGGATAAGAGCTTTAAGCTCCTTGCTTCTTTTTTGCTCACGATTCACCAGTGATACAATGCGATCCAATTCCCGGTAATCCTTTGCCCAAACAAGAATCAACCCGCGTTCTTGCTTCGCTTTGCCGGTTTCTTTGGCATTAAAAGCGAAAATCACACAATCCCCGAGAATATCATCCCGCAGTTTTTCCCAGGTAATCTGCAAATGTTTTTTCAGGGCCTTCTTTATGTTTAGGAGGTTCCGAAATTCCCTTGAATTCTTGATCCCGGATACCCGAGAGGCCTTATCCACGTTTTGAAGCCATTTCTGTTTTGACAACGCTTCTGTATGGGACCGCAGATTGTTTACCACCAAGGAGATAGCCGTATCATCCGGAACTAGCTGCAGCAGCTTGTCTTTGGGATTGGCTATCCCATTGGGAACAAATCCCAGCAATCCAAAGAAGATCAAAAGATAAGAAACAGAAGTTCGGTTCAGTTGCATTCGACGGACCTTGGAAAAGGAACGGTCATTTGTTGAGCCTGAAAGAGCTTAAATGATAATGAAATAGAGTCATTTTGCGCTTTTTCCCCACAACCAACTCTACAATAGCTTTTTAAGTCAAAGTTCAAAATTCAATTTACTGAATTGTCTTTCGGTTTTGATCCAAAGATGGAATACCCCGCGTGAAATAATCAAAAGCCTGACGGGTGGAATCCGCCACGACATAAAAGCCGGAAGAAACTCCCAACCCAGTCTTTTTTAAAGTCTCGGTAGCAGGATCTATAGGGTACTCAAGTTTGGAAACCGAAGGCAAGGCCGGTACCGAAAAGTTCGAGAGCATGGTAGCGCTTTCCTTCGGTTGGCGAGCAATCGTCTTGACCACCTGAGCAAATAGGGACTCTGCTTCCTTGAGATTCTTACCGATGGGAGCCGGGTCCTCGATGTCCTTAGGTTCCTTCTGGTTCTTCGGGGAGTTGACATTCCGAGCAACCTGCGAACCGGGATTAGAAGGCAAAGCAACCGGTTTTGCTCGAGGGAAAAGATAACTCAAAGTTGGCAGAATGACTAAAGCGGCAACAGCCGCTGCCAAAGCTAACGTTCGATAGCTTCGGCGCGAACGAGCTTTTTGATCTGCAAGAATTCGTCTTACAATTCGCTTGGTTAGAAGGGGATTTGCTTTGAACGGAACGGATAATTCCAATCCCTGTTGCATCAAGCGAGCGGCTTGATTTATCTTCAGGCAACGAGGACATTGCGATAAATGATCGTCTGCTTCCGGAGAAGCGTTCGAGCCATTTTCGTCCAAGTGATTTTGGAGCCAGGATTCAAATTCAAGACAATTCATGACCTACCTCGGAAACCATGCCTCGCCTGCGTAAGCGTTCTAAAACTTCCATCCGAGCACGATGGAGCCAAGTTTTGATGGTACCCACGGGCCTTTCTAGTGCTTCGGCAATCTCTTCGTATGGCTGACCCTGTTCGTGGAACATAACAAAAACACTACGGTATTCCAGACGGAGTTCGCCTACGGCTAACTGGATTTCTTTGGCCAGTTCCTTGGCATCATCATCGGGGCGGCTAGCTATCGTATCGTGCAAATAATCGACCAACTCCGGTCGCCGGGCCCGCTGCGACATCCACGTGCGGCAGCGATTTACAGCAATTCCCATTATCCAAGGCTTGAGAGGCCGGGATGAATCCCAACGGTGCAAGCTGCGAAACACTCGAAGGAAAACTTCCTGGGTCACGTCTTCGGCATCCTGTTTATGGTTCAGGAGCCGAAAGCACAAACCGAATACTTCGGATTGAAAACGTTCCACCAGGGCGGTAATCGACCGAGAGTCGCCCTGCAGACATCGATTAACTAGTAGAGGATCTTCGTCTGCCACTTGTAAGCAACCGCTTAGGACTCAAAAGAAATACCCGATGATTTGCACGAAGTTTCAGAGAAAGCAGACTTTACCCCATGAGGATTCTGCGGAAAATGCAGATTGTAGGGGTAATTCCGGCTGGAAAGAAGAGATTAATCCCCGGAATTCTACTTCTTTCCTAAACCTAGCCGCCCAATGAGAAAGAGGTAGTCTCTTTCTAGTTCGAGTTAAAAAAGGGAATATTTTCCAGGAATCCTGATTTTTTGAAATTAATCTTCGGTAGCTCTCTGAAGCAGATCGATTACTTCTTTTACTTC
>CAZPPD010000415.1:0-5674 GCA_964588185.1 uncultured Alcaligenaceae bacterium
GGTATTCCGGATTGAGGTCTCTTCTCCATAGTCGTCGCCTTGGACATTCCATCCTTGATGGCACACAAGGAACTACTACCACCCAGGTGGCAGGAAATAATTTTGGCATTGGCTTTTTGCAGCAACTGGGGCGTCCGATAGGCGATGTAGCCATGACTCGCCCCGTGGAATCCCCAGCGTTTAATGCCGATTTCCTCCGCCCACTCAAAGGGAACTGCATACAACTTGTTTGCCAGCGGGATCGACTCATGAAAGCCGGATTCAAAAGCGGCGACCATGGGAAGCTCTGGAAATTCTTTTGCCAACAAACGCATTGCCTGCACATAGGGGGGATTATGTGCCGGTGTGACGTCGCCATAGGCATCCATGGCTTCCAGAACCTGATCATCCACCTTATGAACACCGGTCATCTGTTTGGCGTGCACTGCCTTGAAACCGATCGCCGATAATTCAGTGGGATCTTTTAAGCATCCGTGTTTAGGATCGGAAAGCTGTTGCAAACAAAACCGGACGGCAGCGGCATGATCCGGCGCGGACATCGTCGTTTCCTCCCGATTGCCGCCGGCCTCGACAAAGCACTCGGATTGTTCCGAACCAATCCGTTCTATGCCGCCTCGGGCGAGCATTTCCTCTCCCGCCATGTCAAACAGACGGTATTTGAAGCTGGTGCTGCCGAGATTTGCTACGAGTATCTTCATGACGTCCTATAGTGCGTGCCGTTATTTGCCGAGGAAGGTTTCCAATACTGCTTCTTCCGGACGAGGGATAATATGAGCGCTGATCAGCTCACCATTTTGGCTGGCAGCATTGGAACCGGCATCCACGGCTGCGCGGACCGAACCAACATCACCACGAACGAGGGTGGTAACGAAGCCGCCGCCAATCTGGACTTGACCTGCCAAAGTCACGTTCGCTGCTTTGCACATGGCATCGGTGGCCGCAATGGTCGGCACCAAACCTTTGGTTTCAACCAGACCCAGGGCCTCACCGTTGCCGTTTCGATAACCATTATTCATTGGATTTGTCCTCTTTGGATTACTAGATGTTTTAGATTAGCCAACGGGTTGACCTTCTTCTTTCTTGCCGGCGATGGGCAAGACTGCGCCGAGGTCTTCATGGGGACGCGGAATAACTTGAACGCCGATTACTTCCCCAACTCGGGAAGCAGCGGCTGCGCCGGCGTCGACTGCAGCTTTTACTGCAGCGACATCGCCGACGACCAATCCGGTAACCAAACCGCTGCCGACTTTTTGCCAGCCGATCATGGTTACGTTTGCTGCTTTTACCATGGCGTCGCTTGCTTCGATCAACGCCACCAAACCCTTGGTTTCAATCATGCCAAGAGCTTCCATGTGGTTATGAGCCATTGCCGGAATACCTCAAAAAAGAACTAAAAGTTATGGTAGCTGGATTCGCAAGAATTCAGCCTAGTTCCAACCAACTGAATTCTGGGGAATTCAGCTACTACTTAAACAACTCCACCTGCGAGGCATTGGTCAAGTCACAGGCGTTTCCCTCATCCGTGTCGATGTGGACTTCAAGTTTGCTATCCTTGTTCACTCGTACCAACAAACTTTCCAACGTAGTCGGACAACTGCTCCGCACTCGTAAATTCATGCGGTCGCCATCTTTGACGCCATAGTAGGCGGCATCACTTGGCCCCATGTGAACGTGGCGTTCGTGGCGAATAACGCCTTGGGGCATTTCGATCATTCCTTTAGGTCCTAGCAAATAGCAACCGGGTGTGCCTTCAATGTTGCCGCTCTTTCGCACGGGCGCCTCAATCCCCAAAGATACCGCATCTGTAAAAGCTAACTCCACTTGGGTATGATCACGACAAGGACCCAAAATTCGAAGATTAGGTATCATGCGGTGGCGAGGACCAATGATGGTGACTGCTTCCTCGGCGGCGTAGAAACCATCCTGGTACAACCATTTGTGAGGATGCAGGTGATGACCTTTGCCGAAAAGACGCTCCAGGTCTTCCGGAGTGACATGGCAATGGCGAGCGGAGATATTTACTACCAACTTGGGCTGGCGTCCATTAGCCGGCGCGGCTCCATTCATTTGTTGGAGAGCATTTCGCACCATGCGCTCTACCAGCGATCGTTCCAGTGTTGCCGTACTCATTTCATAGGTTCCTATAATTGCCCGTTGCCGTTTTCCCCGGCAACTACCAGCCGGATTTTGGATTCATCAATGACTTTTCGTTGTTCTTTGGTAATCCGCTCATCTACGATCAGCGTTTTAATTGCGGAGAAATCACATAAGTGAGCCAAAGCCTGGCGGCCAATCTTGGTGTGGTCGGCTACAACCACGACCTCATCGGCACAACGCATCATTTGCCGCTCAGTTTCCACCAGCAGGAGATTACTGTTGAAGAATCCTTTGGAGGTAATGCCGCCGACACTCAAGATAGTTTGGTGAACATTAATGTCTTCCATCATGCGAATCGTTACCGGACCGAGTGCAACGCCGGTCTTCGGGTAGACATAGCCGCCCAGGATCACCAAGTCAGTCTCGCGATTGTTGGCGAATAAATTGGCAATGGGCAAACTGTTGGTGACAATCTGCAACGGTCTGCCTACCAACAAACGAGCGACCTCCAGAGTCGTCGTGCCGCCATCCAATAAGATGGCATCGCCGTCCTTGATTCCTTCCGCCGCCTTACGAGCAACCATACGCTTTTCTTGCAACTGGTGCTCGACGCGATCTTCCAAAGACGGCAGTGTAAGAGCATCGCCGGAAAAAATGGCTCCGCCATGGGTCCGCCGCAAGAGCCCTTGTTGATGGAGGTACTCCAAATCCCGGCGGATGGTAGAGGAAGAAACCTGGATTGATTCCGCCAAATCTGCCAAGGAAACAAAGCCTTTTTTGCTGACAAATTCTAAGACCTTTTGACGTCTTTCATCCACTAACACTGATATATCCTGAACGTATAGGATAATAATTTTTGCATAATAATCATATATATCGGTATTTTCTGATAGATTTTTGGTAAGTCAAGGATATTTTTGAATATTTCCTATCTTTTTCAATCACTCGGCTTTTGGAAAGCCAAACGAAACTAAATTATCTATTCTTCCAAAAATTTGATAAATAGATAACTTGAGCAAATTTTAATATCGGGGTTATTGGGGATAGTAAAATTGGGAAGATTGGAAATTTGTGAATGCCTGCCAGCCTAAGGGCTAGAGAAGTCTTCTCAACGGAAAAGACCTTTAAATTCACCGGTTGCAACAATGGGAAATGGCGGAATCGAGTATTTTTTTAACCTCAAAAGCAATCTTTTTGGCAGGAAGCGAGGAAAAGTCGCCTTAAAAGGAATAAAGGGATACAATAATTTTCCTCTCTGAATTGATCGCTGTCGCTTTGCCGCAGGTCTGGTTTATAAACTTTTAATTGGATTCTAATCCGCCGGAAAAATCATGTCGAATACCGCCGAACACCTGGATTTCACCGATTACAAACGCCACCTGCTGGCCAAACATTTGCAAGATAATATTAAGGGAGAAGTTCGCTTCGACCCGCCTACCTGCTTGCTTTACAGTACAGATGCCAGCATCTACCAGATCTCCCCTCTCGGTGTAGTTATCCCAAAATCGGTCGAGGACATGCAAACTGTCATGCAGGTTGCGGCGGATATGCGGGTGCCAATTACTGCGCGAGGCGGCGGGACGAGCCTATCGGGGCAATCCATTGGTCCGGGAGTAATTCTTGATTGCAGTAAGTATCTGAACAAAGTCCTGGAAGTGGATCCGGAAAACCGGTGGGCTAGGGTGCAGCCAGGAGTAGTTCTCGATCAGCTCAACCGAACAGTGGCAACTCACGGTCTCATGTTTGGTCCTGATGTAGCCACCGCCACGCGAGCTAATCTCGGCGGCATGATCGGCAATAATTCCGCAGGAGCTCATTCTATTGTCTATGGGAAAACCATTGACCACATCCAAAGACTGTCGGTGATTCTCTCCGATGGGTCCCGCACCGATCTTTCCTTTTTCCCGGTGGAGCAATGGGAGAAACAGAGCGAACAAGATACGTTTCTGGGAAATATCCACAGGCAAGTCCGAGCGGTGGTGCAGGAAAATAGTGCCGAAATTAATCGCCGCTTCCCAAAAATTCTCAGGCGGGTCAGCGGCTACAACCTGGATGAATTGGCCAACGCCCTGAGCACACCGGTTTCTCGTTCTCCGCAGGTAGGGTTGCACCAACTCATCGTCGGTAGCGAAGGCAGCTTGGCATTGGTGACCGAAGCCGAGGTGGACTTGGTTCCAAAACCTGCAGCGGTCGGATTGGTTATGCCGCATTTTGACAGCCTGGCTGCGGCTATGGATACTCTGGCCTTCTGTCTGGAACACTCCCCTTCAGCAGTTGAATTGATGGACCGCCGATTGATTGAATTGGCTAAGAACAATTTGTCCCTCCGGGAAACTACTCGTTTCATCGAAGGCCAACCAGCTTCCTTACTGATGGTGGAATTGGCAGGGGAAAGGGAAAAAGAGGTCGCTGACCGCATGAAAAAGCTAAGCCAGCGACTCCAATTGCTTCCGGGAGTGACCGCCGTAGTTTGCGCTGAAACCTCCGACATGCGGCACCGGCTGTGGAATTTACGCAGTGCCGCCATGCCGTTGCTACTGGGAATGAAGGGAGACCGCAAGCCAGTCACTTTTGTGGAAGATACTGCTGTGTCGCCGGACCGGTTGCCGGGTTTTGTTGCTCGCTTCCAGGAGATTCTTCGCCGCCATGGGACCGAAGGGGCTTTCTATGGCCATGCCAGTGTCGGTTGTTTGCACATCCGGCCAATCCTAAATCTCAAGGATCCCGTGGAAATTGCCCGTATGCGGCAGATCACTGAGGATATTACTGATCTAGTACTGACCTATGGAGGATCGCTAAGCGGCGAACATGGAGATGGCTTGGCCCGCAGTGAATGGAACCGGAAGATGTTTGGGGACCAAATTTATCAAGCTTTTCGGCGGGTGAAGCAGGCGTTTGATCCGGAAAATCTCCTAAATCCCGGGAAGGTGGTGAATGGGCCGGCGATGACGGAAAACCTTCGCTATGGCACCATGTACAAAATAGCCGAACCAACCAGCTTTCTTGATTTCAGCAAACAGGAGGGATTCGCCAAGTCGATCGAAATGTGTAACGGCAATGGAGCTTGCCGGAAACTGCAAGGCGGAACGATGTGTCCTTCTTACCGGGCAACTCTGGACGAAAAAGATACCACCAGAGGGCGGGCGAATGCCCTTCGGTTGGCACTATCCGGCAACAGGCCGATGAGATCATTTCGTAGTTCCTGGGTGATGGACATTTTGGATTTGTGTTTGATGTGCAAAGCCTGCAAGTCAGAATGTCCCAGCAATGTGGATTTGGCCAAGCTGAAATCCGAAGTTCTCCACCTTCACTATCAGCAGCGGCTGCGGCCTCCCGGCCATTTTCTCATGGGACGAATGTTTCGGCTTTTCCAACTGGGCAGCTTTGCTCCTGGATTCACCAATAGCATGAATTCAAAACCTTTTGTCCGGTGGCTGATGGAGAAAGTTGCAGGCATTGACCACAGGCGAAGTATCCCGGAATTTCAGCCAGAAACTTATCGCCGCTGGTTTCATATTCACAACTCTAAAAAGCAATCAACCGGGAAACTCAGAGTGATTTTGCTGGATGATTGTTT
>CAZPPD010000416.1:0-5673 GCA_964588185.1 uncultured Alcaligenaceae bacterium
TTCCCTTGGTCGGATTTCTCCCCGTGACAGTGTTTTCAACCTTTCTTCCAGTTACGGAGAAGCAAAGGAAATGCATACAACATCTAGTCTGTGTCCTTCTGAAAAAGAACTTGAGCTGTTCTTAAACGCCACGAACCATAGCTCTGCAGACCCGGGGCTTGGGGACCATGTAAATGCTTGTCCCAAGTGTCAGCAAATGCTGGAGTACCTTTCCAACAACCTGAAGTATGGGATCACCGCCACACCCGCCGCCGCGAATACTCCTTATCAATCAGAAACGGCATTGAACGACCTTCTGGAGCAACTGAGGGAGAATCCGTTAAAGACCGGCGTTCAAGAGGAAAAGTCGTTGGCTTTTTCCTCGCCGGGAAACCCCGAAGCGCCGCTAGGGGACTTTGGTCACTACCAGATGCTGAAGAAACTAGGCAGCGGGGCTTGCGGTCATGTATTTTTGGCACGAGATCGAAAATTGGATCGAAATGTCGTCATTAAGATCATGCGGCCGGAGCTTGTGGCCAGTCCCAATGCCTTCTCGCGTTTCTTGCGGGAAGCCCGAGCTGCCGCTTCCATCCGCCACCGGAATGTGGTTGCGGTTTATGACGTGGGCAAGTTGCCCGGACAGCCGCCGTTTTTGGTGATGGAACATGTCCCCGGCAAATGTCTAAACGAGATCCTCGCGGAGAAGAAATCGCTGCCGCTGTTGACGAGCATCTCCATTATCCAGCAAGTGGCACTTGGGTTATCCGCCGCTCACGACAAAGGAATGGTGCATCGAGATATTAAGCCCTCCAACATTCTCTTGGAAAGCCATACCCGGGAGGCATTGGTCTTTGACTTTGGTTTAGTCGCCCGGCCGGAGATGGATTCGGAGCTTACTCAAGAAGGCCAATTCCTGGGAACTCCTGCCTACATGAGTCCGGAACAAGCATCCGGGCGAAGCCATGAGGTCGATGCTCGCAGTGATATCTTTAGTCTGGGTGTGGTTTTCTACCAGTTACTCACGGGACAGCTTCCTTTCACCGGCTCTCAGAATGACGTCCTCTACCAAATTGTTACTGCCGACCCGGTTCCGGTAGGGATGAAGAATCCGGACATTCCCGAGGATCTGCAAGCAATCACAATGAAGTGCCTGGCCAAGGATCCGGCAAAACGCTACTCCGATGGCCAGCAGCTGGCTGAAGAACTGGCCCGGCTGGTCAATGGGGATCCAGTGCATCCGGGCAAGCCTCAACTGGGATATTCCCTAGCCAGTTGGTTTCGCCGCAGAAAGTGGGCAATGGTCAATGGAGTCGCTGCCCTCTTGTTAGCTTCCATTGCAATGGGAACCTTCTTCTACTTTACCCAAGAGAAGGTCGAGCAACCAAAGGAAACAAAGGCTCCCATCGTCCGGGAAAAGAGCGATCCGAAAGACCTGGAAAAACTGTTGGCCAAAATTGCTGCGGATCCCATCTTTAGCATGGAATCCCGAGACCCAAAAACTCGTTACCTGGCGGCCGCCTTGTTGATCTCCGATTACCGAACCTACCGGGGCAATCGGGAAACTGTTTTGCTTCATCCGGAATTGAGTGAGCAGATCCTTGGCATTCTGGCCGAGGCAGATTGGGATGACCGCAAGTATACGGGGCCGATTTCCCGCTACAAACCCAGGTATATTTTCAACCGGCTCGGCGTATCGAAACAAGATGGCTTTCTCCGACCCCGACCCGTCCAAGGGGAGACCACCCGGGAATATATGGAACGGCTGAATGTTGCGATGCGAGAGTGGCTGCGCGAAAATGCGGAGTCGTACCGGATTCGGAAGTATCTTCGGTAGGATTCCCCCGTCATTATTCATTCTGATCTCCGTGCAGCTAAGTTGTTAGGTTGCAACCAAAAAAACCACAGAGATCACGAAGGTCACAGAGAAAATATGCAATGCTCGCCAATTTTCTCCGTGTGGTTTTTCAGCAGTATTAAAGGGTCACTAATTTGCCTTTAGGATGGTGAAAGACTTCACTCATTTCTTTTATTCTTTTCAAAATCTTTCTGGTAACATTTCTCTGTCAGAAACCAACCAATTTCACCTTTCATTAAAAAGGATTGGATATGCTGCGAACCATCTTGATTACTGCCCCGGTAATTCTGGGATTTGGCCCTTCTGGCATTGCCGGTGAAATTCTCCAGGGAGATTGGTTGGCCACTAAGGCAAAGCGAAATGGCAAAGCGGCTGACGAAATTCGCGGGCATTTGCTGACTTTTGCCGGAAACCAGTTTGTGATTCGAGGGCCAAACAGTCGGCAGGTTTTGTACCAAGGGACCTACACCATTGATGCCGGAAAAAAGCCCGCTGCGATTGACTTTCGTCACACCAAGGGCTTTTACAAGGGAAAGGTTTGGAAAGGGATCTATTCGTTGCGGGATGGAGCCTTGAAGATCTGTGACAACGCACCGGCACTGGAAAATCCAAGACCCACGGATTTTCTGGCCAAGGCGGGGTCCGGGGACGTGGTAGTTTACTTTCAACGAAGCAATTCTGGGAAAGCATCACGATCCAAAGCAGAAAAAGAAATAACCGCGGCCTTGAAGAAACTCAACCAAGCCTTCAAAACCCAAGACGCCGCAGCCATCAAGCGACTTTTTACCGCGGACCACCTGTCCATCCAACCGTACTATTCCAAGCCGCAAAAAAAAGAAGTGGTATTGAAGAACCTGGAGAAATTCAAAATCACCAAGCAAACCATAGGTAAGTTTACCATCCGGTTTCCCAGCAAATCCGTTGCCTTGGTTACTTACCGGATGTCAATAGAAGGGAGCTATCGCGGAAGGCCGCTTTTTTCGCCCAACTTAGTATCCTGCATTTGGGTGAATCATGAGGGGGCTTGGAAAGAAGCGTTCTACCAGGAAACACCTTACTCGGGGAAGTAGAGGATAAATAAGGGGAGAGTCATTCCGATTTTGGATTTAGGAAGCCAGAACGATTCATTGCATTTCCTTTGAAGTAGTTCATACCACCTTCAATTCAGGAAGATTTTCTCCAGGCAAAGGAAATCAATAACCAATCCTGCCATTTTAGGGAAGTCTATTTAATCCCGGTCTTTACCTTTGTTTTGACAACTACCTGCAGCGAGGTCTGCCCGAATCTGACAATGTCCTCGGCGTTGAGAGGAACCCGTTTTCCCGACGGAATTTGAACCCCGTTGACAAAAGTAATGCCGCGCCCGGTGTCCGCAATGGCGAGGCCATTTTGGTTGAACCAGATGGCCGCAAAGCGGTTGACCTTGACCGCTACCCCGGGGTTCTCCTGTTCGGTCAAATCCACATTTACCTCGTGGGGCCCTTTGCGGCCGACATAATTGGTCCCTTCCTTCACGGCATAGGCTTTCCCCTTGCGAATACCTTCAGTGACAGACAGCTTGACAGTGTTGTTTGTTGGATTAGCGGCCACCGAGAACTCCTTTTGGGGTAATAGTTAGGGTGAATTTGGTTCTACCAATTTATCTTACTAAAAGGCGAACAAAACCTTCCTGTTGGAAGTGTTTGCCGGCGGTTAATGGTTCCGTAATTCCTCGACTCCCCATCACCAAAAAGCTTACTCCATCACAAAGGGACTAGGATTTATCCAGTCTAGATATCAATAAAGATAATGACGCTCGATGCAAGATCTCATCAACCCAAATGATTTCAATTCTCGGTCATCCATACAAAAGTCAAGGCTTCTCGGGCGGGGAAATCCCCTGGCCCCACCAATGCTTCCGGCGTAAACCTGAATGCAATTCAAAAAGGCAATTCCATTATACCACGATCTTTTAACCGCTCGGAAACCCAGAACCCGTCGTCAACGGCGGGCCTAATACGCTGCGCGGGAGCCCCGTAAACGGGGTTGAAGGAGGAATTCTCATCTCTGGTATTCCCAAAAGGAAGCCGCAAGAAACATTCAGGACATGCCCCTCCTGAACATTTTTGTCCCTAACTCCCCTTGTAATCTCGACGACGGCTGCTAAATTCAGTAAAAATCGGTTATTAGATGTTATTTGGAAGTTTTGGCAGGAGAATTAGCGGCGGAGGTGGTGGAACTTAATTATGTCGATCACAAAAGACCGAAAATCCGAAATTATTGATCAGTATCGGCAAAAACCTACGGATACCGGGTCGCCCGAGGTGCAAATCGCTCTGCTTACGGAACGAATTGTCAGCCTCACCGATCATTTGCGTACCCACAAGAAGGATCATGCCAGTCGTCGGGGTCTGCTGATGATGGTGAGTAAGCGTTCCAGCTTGTTGGCTTATCTTCGCAATAAAGATCGGGATCGGTATCTGTCCGTCATCGGTCGTTTGGGATTGCGGAAGTAAGTCTTCGGGTGGTGGTAGGCTTCATGGCTGACATCTACTCCACCATTAATTCTCCTTGCCTAGTAAAGGCGAGGAAGCAACCGTGCAGGCAACTCGAGTTGAATGTGAGTTTGGTAATCAGACGTTATCATTTGAGACCGGAAAATTAGCAAAACAGGCTCATGGAGCCGTCGTCATTCAGTATGGCGAAACCATTGTTTTAGTGACGGCTGTCGAAGGGGAAGCGGACGAAGGCAGAGATTTCTTTCCCCTGGTCGTGGATTATCGTGAAAAAACCTACGCCGCCGGCAAGTTTCCGGGCGGCTTCATCAAGCGGGAAGGACGTCCTTCTTCCAAGGAAATTCTTACCTCCCGTCTCATCGACCGGCCATTGCGGCCACTCTTTCCCCCGGATTACTTCCGTGAAGTGCAGATCATGGGGGCCACTCTTTCCGCCGACCGGGATTTTGATCCGGATATCCTGTGCATGATCGGCTCGAGTGCGGCTCTTCATATTTCTCATATTCCTTTTCTGCAACCGACCGGGTCCGTTCGAGTTGGCCGTATCGCCAATGAGTTCATATTACTTCCGACTTACACTCAGTTGGAAGAAAGCGATTTGGATCTGGTGATATCAGGTACTCGCGATGCGGTGACCATGATTGAAGGCTTCTCCCGGGAGATGTCGGAAGAGAATATGGTTCAAGCCATTTTGTTTGGCCACGAGCATTTGGTTAAAATCATCGACTTGATTGAAGAATTCCGCCGGGCAGCTGGCTTGCCGGAAAAGGAACCGCCGGCCCCGGCTGAACCCAATCCACTTGACACCATCTTTAAGGAAAAATATTCCGAGGAATTTCGGACGCTCAAAACGACCGAGGGCAAGCAGGCACGCGCCGAAGCCATCCGTGGATTTAAAGAACGCGTCTTGGATGAATATTTCCCCGAAGATCGAGAGCCGGAATATACCCCGGAACAGGTTGCCAGCGCTTTGGATTCCCTCGAGGAACACATTGTTCGTCAACTTATCTTGGAAGGGACCCGGATTGACGGCCGAACGCCTAAGGATCTGAGGGATATTTATTGTGAAGTGAATGTGCTCCCAAGAACCCACGGCTCTGCCATTTTCCAGCGGGGTGAAACTCAAGCGTTGGTGACCACTACCTTGGGAACTACCAGCGATGAGCAACGCATTGATGGCTTGCAGGAAGAGTACACCAAGAAGTTCATGCTCGACTACAATTTCCCGCCCTTTAGTGTCGGCGAGTGCCGCCCCATTCGGGGTCCCGGCCGGCGTGAGATAGGGCACGGGGCGGTGGCCGGGCGCGGCTTGAAACCCGTTATTACCCACCCATCGAAATTTAC
>CAZPPD010000417.1:0-5666 GCA_964588185.1 uncultured Alcaligenaceae bacterium
ACTGAGGTAGGGAAAGATAGATCCCTGGAAAGGAGGAGAGTAATGAAAATCCTGGGAAAAGTAGGCCTGATCACCGGTGCAGGAAGCGGGATTGGCCAAGCAGTTGCCCGCGAGTTATCCAAGCGGGACATTAAAAAACTCATTCTTGTTGATTTAAACGACCGAGTCGAAGAGATTTGTCAATCGATTAACAAAGAAATGGATCGGGAAGTGGCGCATCACTTCATAGGCGATGTCACCAACAGCGATTTCCGTACGGACGTGTATCATCGGGTTGCCGCCAAACACGGAGTGGTGCAAATCTGTATTCCGGCAGCCGGAATCACTCGCGACAACCTTGCCGTCAAAGTCGACAAGGAAACCAACCAAACCATTATCTATCCCATCGAAACATTTCGTGCCGTCATGGAAGTAAACTTGATCGCCCCGATTTATTGGGCGTTGGCGATGGTAGCGGGCATTGCCGACGACCGCCGGAGAAGGGGATTGAAGAAGTGGCACCCAAACGAGGCCGTTCAAGGGACCATCGTATTTATTGGTTCGGTGTCCTCTCAGGGAAATAAGGGTCAACTCTCTTACGCGACCAGCAAAGCGGGGCTGGAAGGGTCCGCTGCGACACTAACGAAAGAGGCTATTTTCCACGGGGTGCGCTGTGCCGTCATTCACCCCGGTTTCACCGATACCCCAATGGTTCGCGCCTTGGGAGAAGAATACATCAACGAAAAGATTTTGCCGCACACTCAACTTCGCCGTTTGATTCGCCCGGAGGAAATTGCCGATGCGATCTGCTTTATGATATCCAATTCGGCGGTGAGCGGAGAACTTTGGGCAGACGCCGGTTGGCATCCCTCGGCATAAAGAAAGGGAGATCTGCTTTTTTGGTATGGAGGTGCACTATGACTATCCGCGTAAACACGGTGGAGTTTGAAAAAGAGCCGCTGATAACTACTCTGCAACAACATATCCTCCACGAACAACGAAAATATTCACCTAATGCCACGGGAAGTTTTTCCTGGCTGTTGTCCGGAATCACTCTGGCCACCAAGATGACCGAGGCCCGAGTCCGGCGGGCTGGTCTTCTGGACGTCCTGGGTACGGTGGATACGTCCAACGTCCATGGAGAAACGCAACAGAAGCTGGATGTTTACGCCAACCAGGCGTTGATCCATTGCTTGGGAATCCGGGAACATGTAGCCGTGGTTGCTTCCGAAGAGAATGATTCCGTTATCGTATTCGACGGCCGCTCCGGAAGTGGAAAGTATGTGGTATTGTTTGATCCGCTGGATGGATCATCCAATATCGATGTGAATGTCAGCGTCGGAACCATTTTTTCCATACTGGCCATGCCGGAGGGCATAACCAAAGCCGATGATCTAGCGGAAACGGTTTTGCAACCCGGAGTCAAGCAATTGGCGGCTGGTTATGTTGTCTATGGCTCCTCGACGATTTTGGTTTACACGTCCGGGCACGGCGTTTACGGCTTTACTCTTGATCCTTCGATTGGGGCGTATGTTTTGAGTCATCCCGATATCAAAATGCCCAAGCGCGGGAAGATTTATTCGTGTAATGACGGTTACTGGGATTCCTTCCCGGAACTCTACCGGCAATATCTCGACTATCTTCGCAGCGGTAATTTCCACAGTGAATACAGTCTGCGTTATATCGGTTCCCTGGTCGCGGATTTCCATCGAACGCTGCTCAAGGGTGGGCTTTTCCTGTATCCGCCAACCATGAAAAACCCGGAAGGGAAGTTGCGTTTGCTGTACGAAGCCAACCCGGTAGCCTTTATTGCGGAACAAGCCGGGGGCATGGCCATCGATGGTGAACGGCGAATCCTAGAGATTCAACCAAAGGATTTGCACCAGCGAGTTCCTTTGGTGGTGGGAAGCAAAGAAGAGATTGAGGCCTTTCAGGAATTAGCTTGCCATTATGGAGTGTGTGCCTTTTAGGTGAATGGTTCTGAATGGAAAGCTTAGGCTGCCGCAATGGCAATCATTGACGGCAGCCTAAATATCTCTACTCACTTCAATTTCACAGAACACTTACCACTACCATTGGGAAGGTGTTTCATTTTCCTTTGCAGCTAATCCAAGGGGATCAGAATCAACCGTTTCTTCCACTTCAACGGGGAATTGGTTTCTACGGCCTTCCTCCAAAGGTGGCCGAGTCGGACGTCCTTTTTTACCTTTAGGACCGAAAGGTGGTCGGTCCGGAGGACCGCCTTTCCCTTTTCCGGGTGGACCGAATCGTCTTTTGCCATGAGGAGGGCCGAAGCGTCCTTTTCCCGGTGGACCGAATCGTCTTTTGCCATGAGGAGGACCGAAACCGGGACCATCGAAGGGTGGCGGTGGGTGAATTTCCTTGCCCGAGAGCTTGCCGTCTTTGTTCTTGTCCAAAAGCTTCAATGCTTTGGCCGCGTTTTGAATCTCTTCGTCGGATATTACTCCATCCCTGTTTTTATCCAGTGCTTTAATAAGCGGCGGCGGTGGAGGCGGGCCTTTCCGAGCTTCTTTTCCTGCGAAAGGAGGCCGCTTGCCTTTCGGCTCGCCAAAGCGCGGGCCACGACCCTTTCCTTTGAATGGCGGCCGGCCTCTACAATCCTCCGCTTTGGCTTTTTCCTTTTTGCCTGGAGGCCCTTCCTCCGGTTGAGCCAATAATTGGCTGGAAACAAAGATAACAGCCGCTACGGCTGCCACTGCAAACCACAATCGTCTCATAGCAATCTCCTAATGATCTACCCTTCCATGCCGGAATGTCTGCGGCATAGAATCCTTGATTTGAGAATGTGAATGGTTAATAGTTAATAGAACGGAAGGGATTTGATTGCTTTCACTGAATTGAGACAATTTTCGGTAAATTTCAGTAGTTCCATATATTTTATTATATTTGCCCTGATAGGGGTGATATCATTTGGACTCTTGACACTGAAATTTGGAACTACTGGATTTAGATCTCTTGGCTAAGTTGCGTTTTTTGAAGTGAAAATGCGACCGAGTAAATAGTCCTTTAAACTACCCTTTTGCTCATACAAACAACGATAAGCAACATAACCATCCGGGCGAAGTAGATAGAGACTGGGGCCTTGTATCCCAAAGTGTTGATACAAGTTTTCATCCCCAAGAATCATTTGTTCCCCCATTCCGGATTCTTCTAATTCCGGCACCACAAAATAAAACTTCAAGTGGTCCCGCACTTCGGGAAGAAAGTCCAAGATTTCCTTGGAACGAGAGTTTAATTGATTGGAGTTTTCGGAATTTTTGGAAAAATACAGCAGGACAAATTCCGGGCCAACCAATAAGTCATGAAGGGACTGGACCCTGGGGTCTTTGGTTGCAAGATTTCCCACGCGTTGGCCGGGCTGGATTCCTTTCCCAAAGTGATCTTCCACCACCAATGCGCTTTCCCGATAGTGAATATCCAACTCGGAGAGTTGGCGAGTCGCCGTCCGATTTACGACAGGTAGTTTCATGGCAATCCATAGGCCCCAATTACGGAGCCATTGCAGGAGGGGATTGCGAAGCGTCACCATTCGGGTGAGTTGGTCGGTCTGAGTCAGAACCGTCTTGGCAACCGGACGCCTTTCCTGGACATAGCTGTCCAACAAGGAAGCATCTGCCTTTCCCTTGATGACCAACGCTAATTTCCAGCCGAGGTTCACTGCATCCTGAATGCTGATGTTCATCCCCTGACCCCCGGCGGGGCTGTGAATGTGAGCCGCGTCGCCCGCAATAAATGCTCTGCCTTTTCGCAAAGAAGAAGCCTGCCGCCGATGGATACGGAAGTGGGCCAGCCAGGTGGCATCGGCAACTTTTCCGCCCTCCTTTCCAGGAATTTGTACCCGGCGGTCTACCCAGCGTTGAAAATCCTCGATCGTCGGCTCGGTCCCCGCCGGTGGAGCTTCCGATGAATGGTCATTCACAATCAGCCGAAACACATTGTCTTCGGTAAAGGGAAATGCCACAAGAATTCCTTCGGGGGACATAAACAAGTGCGGCTCTTCGGGCGAAAATTTCCAATCCATGCGAACATCGGCCAGGTAAAACGATTCCTCGTAGCGTTCCCCTTCGAAGTCCAAATCCAAAGCTTTTCGAACAAAACTATGCGCTCCATCACATCCCACTACCCAGTCAGCGCGAATGGTCTCCTCCTTTTCAGGTGATTGCGTCTCGCCATGAATACCATCCGCCTGAAGATGGAGTTCTTTCAATTCCGTATGCCACTCAACATTCCCCCCAAGCGAAATCAATCTCTGGATCAACACCTTCTCGGTTTCACTCTGCGCTAGGATGAGGACAAAAGGGTAGCGGGTATCTTGATGCCGGATACGCATCCGAAAAAGTTGACTGCGAGGAGAATAAGCGCAAAATCCGAAAACCTTGCGGCCCTTTTGGACCATCTCTTCGGCGACTCCCAAGGAATGCAGGTGTTCCAACGTCCGGGAATGAACCCCCAAAGCTTTGGAATGAAGGGAGGGACCGGATTTCTTATCCACAAGCCGAAATGCGATTCCTCGGCAGGCCAATTCACAGGCTAAGGTTAGCCCGGTAGGTCCGGCACCGGAAATTAGAACTTGGGTTTCCGAGGAGTTGTTGTCAGGCACTATTGTAATCTCCACAAGGTTTCATAGGGACTTAGATGATACTGTTGAGCCTTGCCGTGCAAAGAGAAGCCCTGGTAGGATCATTAGCCTGTGGGGAGGAATCTCACCATAGCAGAGAGAGCGAATGTGGCAAAACAAAAAAACAGAAAGTGAAGCAGGGAAGGTTGTTGGTGAGTTGGCGTCTTGACTTCGGAAAGTTGCGAAGGAAAAGGGCGTTGATGTGGCGATGGCTTACCAGATTGCCAAAGATGCCGGCATTATGGATAAAGCTTCCCTTTGGACAAATGGCTCACCGACCTTTCCTTAGCTCCATCTGGGGGAGCAAGATATGAGTCCCTTTTTCCTTACCATTCCGCGAGACCACATTTCAAACGAAAGTAGCATTATTTCCGGATTGGAACAGGTCGAAGAAGAGTTTGGACGGCGGTTCTCACAATCACCCAAGCGATATGATAGGTGTTGATTTACCCGGCCATCTCGGCTTCGGCAGCCTGTTGGATGGATGCTACCCGAATGGCTCGATGACAAGAAGGGCAAGTTGTGGACTGGCCTTCACCAACCTTGGTGATTTCAAACGTGTGCCGGCAAGCAGGGCAGGTGCAATGGTAGACAGGAAGGGCACTCGTCCGGCCCAGGAGTTTTTGCCAAACGTTTGCTTGGGTGCGAATGGATTGCTTAGCCATGACGGGTAAGGGAGCCGAAATGACTCCGTCGATGGCCATGAAATAAACGCGGCCATCCGTTGCTGCCAAGGCGAGTTGATTTCCTATGGGGGATAACTGGCCGGATTGCACTTCGATCATGGTTTCGATTTCGCCATCGATTTGCAAATTGGATGTTTGATGAACCGTCAATCTCCCTTGGCCATCCACCACGACTAGGGATTGCCCATCCAACAACAAATAGACCCCGCGAATTTCTCCGCGAAGCGGAATCGAATTCATTGCTTGCCCGTATTTCAACTCCCACAGCTTAATCTCACCATCCCGCGACCCGGTAATGAGCATATTTCCATCGGCGGAAAGGACCCCGGCAGTAACCCGGTCATTGTGGCCCAGTAACTCAT
>CAZPPD010000418.1:0-5641 GCA_964588185.1 uncultured Alcaligenaceae bacterium
ACTTCGAAAATCAACCATCAACAATCACTTCATAAATCAGAAAATACCCGTTTGCTAACCGTATGTTGCCGAGGCTGCTCTTACTTCGAAAATCAGCAATCAAAAATCACTTCATGAAACGGAAATCCTGAGTATGCGCGTACCTTTTCCACCCCATTGTCAATCTCCATTCTAAACCAGCCTAAACTACTTTGCGAGGTTGGTAGGTAACCGGGAATTAGCCAACCACTAACCGTTTCTTCAATCGGGTTCCCTTCTCCCGGTGATACTTATCCGGTGTCGGGTTTTCCGGAACGCGGTCGTTGGTTCGCTTCTTCCACATCTCCAATTGTTGCCGATGGGTGGCAATGATTGCCGATAATGATTCATCCTTGGCAAGGTTCTTCAAACAGTGAGGATCCTTCTGCAAATCATAGAACTCCACTTTCGGTCTCGGCGTAATAAACGTTCCCCGCTGGTGAGGTTTTAACTTTTCGCTTTTCTCCAAAGCAATCATATCTCGATAGGTCGGGCTCCGAACGGCATCCGCCGGAGGAGTTCCCGCCAACTTGGGAAAAGCATTCCACAAATATAAATACCGCTCCGACCGGACCGCCCGTTCATGAGCTTGATAATCATGCCAGTTATGTTCCGCAAAAACATACTTCCGAGTATGGAGTTTCGGATTCGTTAATAACTTGGCAAAGGATTTCCCCTGAAAAGTCGGACTTTGCTTAATCCCCGAAGCCAGTTCTATAAAAGTTGGAGCTATATCTACCGAACTAATCAAACTCTTACAGGTACTGCCGGGAGTAATATGCCTTGGCCAGCGAACAATAAACGGGGTTCGGATGCCGCTGTCATAAAGTGTGGTCTTACAGCGGGGAAATGGCCGCCCATTATCCGCCATAAAAATCACAATGGTATTATCGTCCACCCCTTGCCTTTGTAATTCGGCAAGGACCTCCCCCACATAGCGATCCAAGCGAGTGATCTCATCATAATAAAGGGCAAAGTCTCTACGAGTATCTTTCGTATCCGGAATAAACGGTGGAAGGATTACCTCTTTGGGCGAGTGCGGTTGCTTGATGGTGTTCTTGCTATAAGGACGATGAGCGTCAATTCCCGCCAACCACAAGAAGAAAGGACGGTCTTTCGGTCGCTCTTTGAGAACCTTCAGCCAATTTTCACAACCACTCGGCCGGCCGCCGACCACGGTATCAAAATTTTTCCTCGCATCATTCCCCAAATGCCATTTACCTGCCGAAGCCGTGTAGTATCCCGCCCGTTTCAATAATCCGGCAAAAACAACCTGATTGGCCGGCAACGGCTGATGCAGTTCCCCGGCTCCGGTGCTATGCGGATAGCGCCCGGTCATAATACTGCACCGGCTTGGACTGCAAGAACTGGTGGTCAAGAAAGCCAGGTCAAACCGCATTCCTTCCTTGGCCATGCGATCCAAATTTGGGGTGCGAATGTGGGGGTGCCCGTAACATCCCAGATCATTCCAGGAAACATCATCCGCAATGATAATGATGAAATTCGGTCCTTTTTTGCTGCCGGCAGCCCCGTAACCTCGTTCTGTAAAGGCTGCAAAAGATAATAACACCAATAATATGAAGCTTAACTTTCGCATGATTCGCATCCTTATGTAGTTTAAAACTCTATGCACAATTAGGATTCAATATTCCCACTATTTCCCGGCAACATTCTCTGCTTCTCGGATGACTCTCAAGGCATTTTGACCGAGGATCTTATGAATCTGTTCCCGGTTATATCCTCGGTTTAACAGTTCCTGAGTTATATATGGATAACAAGAAACATCTTCTAATTGTTTCGGCAGTGTACTGACCCCGTCATAGTCCGACCCCAGCCCCACATGATCGATTCCCGCTACTTTGACGATATGGTCAATGTGGTCAACCACATGGTGAACAGTTCCCTGTGGGAAGGCATGAGCTGCTTTCCATTGCCCCCAGGCTTCTCGAAAATCCTCTTCCTTGGGATAGCGTTTTTTGATTTCCCGGTAAGCTTTAAATAAAGTCTTCATGGCCCGGGCTCCTTCGGGAACCACAAATCCGGAGAAGAAATTCACCATTACTACCCCGCGATTCTGAGCAATGCCCCGGAGAATCTCATCCGGCACATTGCGGGGATGTTTGGCCACCGAATACGCTGAAGAATGCGATGCGATGATAGGAGCTTTGCTGACCCGCAGCGCATCCCGCATGGTCTCGACCGAAACATGAGAAATATCCACCAGCATCCCCAGGCGATTCATCTCCCGCACCACTCGTTCACCAAATTCCGTCAGCCCATTATGTTTAGCTTCATCCGTTGCCGAATCCGCCCAATCAATGGTTTCAGAATGGGTCAGCGTCATATAGCGCACACCCAACTGGGAGTAGAGACGCAAAACGGCCAGTGAGTTATCAATCGAATGGCCGCCCTCCACCCCGATCAACGAAGCAATTTTACCCCGCTTGCGAATTCGCTCGATGTCTTTGCTGCTATAAGCCATCTCGAACACATCCGGATACGTTTTTACCATCCGGTGGATAACATCGATTTGGGCCATGGTTTCCTTGACGGCGGTTCCTTTGTGTGCGGTTCTCGCCGGCACAAAGGCAGACCAAAACTGAACGCCAAGATTTCCCTTGCGCAGGCGGGGAATGTCGGTGTGCAAATCCTTTTGCAATCTGCGAATGTCCAAGCGGCGGAATAGAGAATCAGCCCGTTCGCGAATCATCCACGGCAAATCATTATGCCCGTCCACCAAGGTTGCCTCTCGATGGATTTTCATGGCTAAGGGAGAAAGCTTGACCGGCTTTCGCGACAACCGCTTGGTTTTCTCACTGCCGTAAACGGTCAGGCAAACAACAAGGAACAAAACAACGACCACAGAGGTATTTTTCATTACTATCTCTAAAAACAAATGGATGGAACGAATTTGCTACTCGTTTATTGTTTTCGAGCATGGCAATGGCTACCACACAACGTAAACCACGCTGTTGTCAAAAGCATTCTAATGAATTCCTATCGCCAACGAAATTAAATCCAGAAAGAACAACAACCTTCCTTCATATTCCCTGAACCCAACTCTACACCAACAGGTTTCCTTTCTGTTCATATCTCCAGAAGTGTGGACCACGGAATTAACGCGTTTCGCATTTGCTCCCCTCCAAAATCAATCCCATATTTGTCTAGGTGAAAAATCCCGTCGATACATCATGGGAATAGAGGATTCGCTATGCCCCCGGAAGAATTATTTGGAACAGCCTTTGGGGCTTGTTTGGCAGGAGCTTTCGCAGGACTAATCCCATTTTTTGTGGGAAGGATCACCAAGGTAAAAACGGAGGGGAACTGGTCATTCGTCTTGTGCATAGCAATTGGTTTTAAATTCGGCATCCTTGGGGCGTTGCCTTTGGCCCTGGTTCTCAGTGCCGTCATCTTCTTTATCAGCCGGCTTCCAAAAGAAACCCAGGAAAAACTAAGCAAAATGAATGCTCGTTCGATGGTTGGGCTTTCTCGGAAAGTCAATTTGCCAAAGCCTCATACTTTCCTGGTCGCCGAAACCAACCAGAAATTACCGGATAGCTATTCCAATGCTGCCAATCCACCTTCCACTCAAGTGAGCGATATACCTTCAGGAAATTCTTTCAGGCCGAAAATTTCCCCAGAAGTTAGTCCCATGCCCGCTGCTCTACCGGGCATGGAAAATACCTACCGCTGCCGGGCCTGTAACGCCGAAATCACCGGCTACGATGATCGATTACCTCCTTGGTGTTCCAGTTGCGGCGCCGATTTAATATAAGGATCCCAAGGGTTTCCTACGCCTAATCAAAAAGTTCCCTCATCCCTTTTCCAAGCGTTCCGCCAATCGGTCCAAAAATATGGCCTGGTCCTTATGAATCAATTCTCGGGCTTCTTCCAGAGATACAAATTTTGCCTGATCCACCTCCCAGGAACTCGGTTCAGCCTCACAACCATCCGGCGCCCGGCCGGCAAAACAGTAAACCTTCTTCCGACTCTTTTGGTAGACCATATCCCCCAAGGAAATTAATTTTCCCGGCTCCACACCGGTTTCTTCCAACGTTTCCCGGCGAGCGGTGGTTTCCAGTTCTTCCCCTTCATCCGGCTCGCCTTTGGGGATACTCCAAGGAGCCTTGCGATTGTAATTGCCGCTGGGATGGACCAATAGGACTTCAATTCCATCCGGGCCTGATCGGTAGAGTAACGTTCCGGCAGATAGTTTCATGGGAATGAGATGGCTCGGTTGAGATTCAGGATCGAAATAATTCCCCTAACTCCAACATCAAGTATATTCAAATCCCCAGATCCACCTATTCCGGAATTGAGCCGCTGCGTAAAATAAGATAGTTTAAACTTTCTTACCTGATACGCTTTTCCATTGTTGGGTCCCTGCCGTGCCATTAACTCCCGAGCATCGCGATTTGTTACGACGTTGTCTGGACAAGGAACCCGGTTCGTGGAACGAATTTGTGGATGAGTTCCTCAAAGTCATCTATCACGTTATTCACCACACCGCCTATCTCCGCAGCATGCCGTTGACCTCAGAGGACGTTGAAGACTTGGCAGCCGAGGTCTTACTTCAGGTTGTGGCGGATGATTATGCGGTTCTGCGAAAATTCCAGAAGAAGTGCAGCTTGGCCACCTATCTTACGGTCATCGCTCGCCGCATTTGTGTCCAGGAATTGGCCCGCCGGGCGGCAGCCAAAGAGGTGCAACCGAAATCCGAACGCCAGAAAATGATGGAGGAGATCGAAGCCCCGGCAAAACCAGGCGGCGGATTGGAGTCCCTCGAGGAAGTCGCCAAACTACTCCGCAAACTCCCAAGCCAAGAACGCTGAGTCGTCCAGTTACATATCCTGGAAGGCCGCTCCTACGAAGAAATCAGCACCCACCTGAACATCCCAATCAACAGCATCGGCCCGATCCTTTCCCGAGCCCGAAAGAAACTGCGGGATGGAACAAAGAGTCCCCCGAAGAAGGTAAAGATTCCGAAGGCTGAGGAAGAAGGGGAGAAATAAAATTGGATGCTATGAGGAATGGATTCTTTTCGGCGAAGCCGTTATCCAACAAAGCCACGGGTCGCTTTATTGGCGGGTGTTGATTCAGATTCACCTGCTTTGCCGGAAAAGCAGCAAACACTTACCAAGAGAAGAAAGATGGTGGTTCGGGTGGATGCTGACATAGCAAATGGTCCTTATTAGAACACCTAAATTATGGTCTCACATTTTCCAGTACTGTTGTCGTGGAAAATGTTTGGGCAAATTGGTTAAGGTTTATAAAAGCTCCTAGTTTCCTGATGGTTAGGCAACTCTCAAAAGAATATGACATTAGTTCATACGAAATCCCATGAAAAAATGTATCCTGGAGACCGACCTTTGGTTGAGAAAACCGATTGACGAAGTGTTTTCCTTTTTCGCTAATGCCCACAACCTGGATCAGATTACTCCTCCTTGGCTTCATTTCCGTATTCTTACTCCTCAACCGATTACCCTGAAGCCCGGAGCTATAATCGACTATCGATTAAAACTTCATGGCATTCCAATTCTTTGGAGAACGGAAATCTCCAATTGGGATCCACCGCACCAATTTGTTGATCGGCAGATCAGAGGACCTTATCGACTGTGGGTCC
>CAZPPD010000419.1:0-5625 GCA_964588185.1 uncultured Alcaligenaceae bacterium
CTCCAAATGGTAGCCTTTAAGCGGGCCGTTTAGCCCATTCCCGGACACCGGATCGCTTTCGGTGCCGGGTTCCCGATCTTTCTACATCTTTTCTTCCCAATAATAGTTCAACAACCGCTTCCCCAGTTTCCTTTCGAACATTCGAGCCGTTGCGCTCTCTGCATCGTAGACAACGACGACCGGGATATCTCCAAGGAATAATTCCTGGAGAGGATTGTGCTGCAAATAATCCAAGTTCCAGGCAAACGCTTCGTTTCCATGAACCAAGGCCAATACAATGTTTTCTTTGCTTTTCCCGTGCAAGCCCTTGACGAAATCCCTGTGGGTTCTGGACATTATCGCCACGGTTCCATTGGGATACCTTTGACGAAAGCTTTCCCAAGTCGTCATCACGGAGGGAAGCTGCTTTAATTTCACGTCTTTGAGTTCCCCCTTCATGGCTTTGCCAAGTAGATGGCACCATTCGGATTTGGTTTCCAGGTCGCGCATCACCAAACTGCTGTTCCACAACTTCCCCGAGACCTGAAACGTCAATTCCCTGTCTTTAACCACCCGGGCATAAACTATGCCGTTATAGCAAAGGTGTCACCAGGTTGCCGCAATGGCCTTGCCGCCTAACTCATCGTTTAAAATCTCTCTTTGCGGCCCGGTCAACATATTGATGGGATAGGCGCGAGACTCTTTGGCGACCGTAACGGCCAATACCAACTCAGAGGGATTGATCTGATCTTCGACCTCATCCACTTTTTTGATGGGAAACTTGGTAATGGCAGGAAAAGGCCGGGGCATTACCACAACCGGTTTGTACTCCTTGGAAAAGGTGTAAATATCAATGGATGAATTCGGACGCCGAGTTTTGTTCCACCAATGTTGCCCGGGAGAATTGTCTAAAACGTAAATCAGTCCAATCGCTCCACCGACCCCTGCGGCCACCGTTACCGCTAATATCAGAATAGAATTCAATCCATTTTTCTTGGCTAATTTTTTTTGCACTTTGATTGTTCCTGACTCCAAAGGAAAAACAATGACACTCTCCCGGAGAACTTGGAGAATGTCATTGCAAAAACCCCTGACAATACGGCAGCGGGCTTTCTACAGAATGAACCCAAGATTAATAGTTTGCCGATTGGGGATGAAACCGTTTCCAAACCGATCGAAAGGACAAAATCCCCGGCAACGCCGTCAAGAATTCGCCTTGCAGTTTCCCCGCAATTGCTTTTCCCGAAACCGGATCCCAAATGCTGCCGGTCTGCTGGTCCACCAGCCTGCCCTTGTGTAGAACAAACGTTAGAATCCGGTTGTTGACACGGGGATCAAACAGCCGTGCGGTCAAACTCTTGTTGTCAAAAGCCACCAGCAATGGACGATTGCCAAGCTGGTCATTCAGGACCGGTTTCTTGGCGAGGTTTGCCAATGACCAGGCTTTAACTTTCCCATCAAGCACGACACCCAGAACAAACTTCTCCAATCGGCCATGAAAGTTTCTGGTATAGTTCCGGCTCGTCCGGCTCATGATGACCACTTTGCCATTGGGATGGTTCTTCCGCCAAGTCTGCCAATCGGTCATCACCGAAGGAATCTGCTGCAACTGTTCTCCCTGCAAAGGCCCTCTCATGGCTTTCCCAAGAATATGGCTCCACAGGCTGCGGGTTTCCTGATCCATCATCACCAAACTGCGATTCCATAACATTCCCGACACCACAAAAGTCAAACGCTTTCCTTTTACCTCTCTGGCATACACGATGCCATTGTGACAAAGGTGTCACCAGGTAGCGGCAATTGCCTTGCCGCCCAACCTATCATTCAAAATCTCCCGTTGTGGGCCGGTAAGCATGTTGATGGGATAGGCACAAGATTCTTTCCCCACGCGAACGCCTAAGACCAACTCTGTTGGGTTCAAGGCTTTGCCGGCATTCTGATTCGCCCGCTTGGGAACAGTTATAATCGCTCGAAAAGGCCGCACCACACGAACGGGCCGAAATGGTGGTGTTCCTGATTGAGCTTGCGCTGGAAAAGGAATCAGGACAAAAAGGAGTATAAAAATCCCCAATCCTGATTTCCTGATTGACAACCAAACAACCGGTTTATATTTTCCTGAATTCATTTCAGATTTCCTTTTCTCTTTGAGAAACCGGGTCTCTTTGGAGTTAGGCTAATAAACGGATCCTCCCAAATCTGTGAACCGATTAACAATTGAACTTTTTCAGCATTGACTGAATCAATTGACAATGATGGTTAGCCACTATTTAGAAGGGCGGTAAGATTTGCTTCTGCTTCAAAATCCTCAGGATCCTTCCCCTTCAGGAAAACCCGGGCCGATCCTCTTTTTAGCAGCACTTCACCTTTCTCGATGCGAAGAATCCCTCCTTCCCAAAGGCCTATGACCGGAGTCTCGTTCATCTCATGAAACTCTTGGAGTCGCACATCTCGAGTCTCACCGAAATGCTCGACAAACTCCTCCCCCACTTTTACATAGTTCTGCCCGGAATAGTAATGAGGATTCAATTGGAACGAAACCAGGTTCAAGGTGGCAAAACTGGGCGGCTGAACGATTGGCATATCATTAGTGGTCTTCAGCGTTGGGCAAGCAATATTGGCGCCCGCGCTAATACCCAAATAGGGCAAACCGGCTTGCACGCCTTGCCGAATTTTGTCCATCAGATCCAATCGATACAAATCATGGACCAACCGGAAAGTATTGCCTCCGCCCACAAATATTCCCTTGGCCGATTCGACGGCTCGAGCAGGATCATCCACCTGATGAATCCCCGCCAGCCGATATCCGGCATTGATACCTTTGTTTATCATTCCCTGAACGTAGCTCTCGTGATCCTGAAGAGCGAACGGAACAAATAGCAACTCCTCAATGTCTCCAAAGAAATCCCGCATTTCCTTTCTAAGAAATTGAATTCGCTCCTCGGTGCGAAAACCGCCGCTGCCTAACAAAACGCGCATGAAAATCTCCGTTCCTGAAAACTTGTCGCTGATCTAATGAAAATTGTTGAGGCCCAATCAAACACGGATTTGACTTGAATGCATGTCCCCACTTTTCTAATCTCAATAATACCAGCGTAATATACTCAGAGGAGTACAGAAAAAACCTATCCTAGCCGGCTACTTCATGGGAAATTAGCTTCTCAAGCTGGTTCATTCAAGGAGTTCAAGATGCATTCGTGGAAACCGCTGTTCGTTCTCTTTTGCATCGCTGTCATACCTTCTGTTGCCCTTGCTCAGGTCAAAGGCAAAACCAAAACTGAGGAAAAGTCCTCGCCGTTGCAGGAAATTGAAAAGAAATTAAAATCCATCTCGGATTCTATCGCTTCTCTCAAAAAAGACCTCAACGATCAGAATGACATCGTCAAGAAAAGCTTCGAGAACTTCCTCGCCGATATGAAGCTCACCAAGGACAAAATCCAAAAGTTGGAAGATCAAGCTAAACAAGATGCTTTGCTTTCCCAAATGTCCTCTGAAGAAATGGCCGCGCTCAAGAAAAGAATAGAAAACCTGGAGGGAGATGTATCCAACCTCAAGGCCCCCGACATCGCTAAAAAGTTTCCGGATCCAAATATCAAGGCCATGAAAAAGAAGATCGCCGCACTGGAAAAGCAAGTTGCAGCCCTGAAATCCAGCCCCGATCGCATCGCCCGATCTTCTCCTCAAACCGGATCCATCGCTTTGGTTAATAACTGTGGCGAGGAATTGTTATTTATCGTCAATGGCACCGCTCATCGCGTGGACCCTTTCAGTAGGAAAAAATTGTCCAACCAGTTGGCCGGGCCGGTAAACTATGAAGTCATCATGGACAGCATTGGCAGTTTTTACAGCCGCCGGACTAGTTTACGTTCAAATTCAACCTTATCCATCATTGCGGAAAATTGAGGATCGAGAAAATATATGATCGTCACCATTGACGGTCCGGCGGGAGCAGGAAAAAGCAGCGCGGCCAAGCATTTGGCCAAGCGGCTTGGATTTCAGTATCTGGACACCGGGGCCATGTATCGAGCCGTAACCCTGGCGGGAATCCGCCAGGGTTCTGATTTTCAGAACCCCGATTCTCTGGAAGCACTCCTCCGGGCAATCCACATTGAACTTCCCCCCGGCAAAGTCATCCTCAATGGTGAAGACGTTACCCAAGAAATCCGGAACCCGAAAGTGACAGATGCTGCCTCTGCCCTCGCCGCCAATCCCCAGGTTCGTGAATACCTGGTAATCCGGCAACGGGAAATTGCCGACAATGCCGATATGATTTGCGAAGGACGCGATCAAGGAACTGTGGTCTTTCCCAAAGCCGATTGCAAATTCTTTCTCACCGCCAACCCGGAGGAACGAGCCAATCGCCGTTTTCGAGAATTGAATGCGCGGGGAGAAAAAATTACCTGGGAAGAAGTGTTCCATGCCCAACTGGCCCGGGACAAACGGGATTCGCAACGAGATTGTTCTCCGATGGTTCCGGCCCAGGATGCCATTGTTCTGGATAGCACCCACCTTAGTCTGGATCAAGTAGTCAAGCAAATGGAAACGGAAGTTCGTCGATGCAGGAAATAATTTCCTTTCTCTGGTACGAACTTGCGTACCTCGTCACCAGTTACCTCGTCACGCTCGGATTCAGCTTAAAAACCGAAGGCCGCAGCAATATTCCTATGTCCGGTCCGGTGTTGGTAATTGCCAACCACCAAAGTTTCCTGGACCCGGTAGTGGTCGGCCAGTCCACCCGCCGCCATTTGATTTTTTTGGCCAGGAAAACGCTCTTTAAAAATGCCTTTTTCTCATCAATCATCCGCAGTCTTGACGCGGTTCCTATCGATCAGGAGGGAATAGGCAAAGAAGGTCTCAAGACCATTCTCAAACAATTATCTCTCGGCAAAGCCGTTTTGGTTTTCCCAGAGGGTACTCGAACCCCGGATGGAACTATCCAGGAGATTAAAGCCGGAATCCACCTTCTCATCCGTCAAGCAAAAGTTCCCATCATCCCCGTCGGCATTGCCGGTGCTTATGAAGCTTGGCCGTTCTGGCGAAAATATCCTATCTTTTCTCCTCTCGTTCTTCCTGCCTACGGTAGGACCGTCGCCGTATCGGTCGGCAAAGCTTTGGATGGCAATGTTTACGCCAAGATGCCCCGCAAAGAGGCCCTCAAAGAGTTGGGGGAAAAGCTAGAGCACCAATACCGCCAAGCCAAGGAACTGCGCCGGAAGAAATAACTTTGGGAATCAGTCACTGGGGTGAAATGCTTTCCAAGCCAGATATCCTCCGCTCAGGTTCTGAACGGAAAATCCCGACTGGGCCAAGATACGCGTTGCCAGATACCCGCGTTGACCGACCCGGCAATAAGGAACAATCATCTTGTCCCTTGGCAGTTCCCCCAAGTGTTTTCGCAATTGTTCCAAGGGTACATTTTGTGCTTTGGGTATATGTCCGGCAGAAAACTCCGAAGGGGTTCGCACATCCAGCAATAATATCTCCGAGGCCGAATCGTTCGCCAGTTTCTCCACATGCAGGATAGGTTGATCGCCCCGCAACACCCCTGCCGCAATAAATCCAGCCATATTCACCGGATCTTTGGCTGCCCCGAACTGGGGAGCATAGGCAAGTTCCATTTCTTCCAAAACAAAAACGCTCATCCCCCCT
>CAZPPD010000420.1:0-5619 GCA_964588185.1 uncultured Alcaligenaceae bacterium
CGTCCTAACTAAAAGTTAGCCTTTATTCCATTAACTCAACTACAACCCGCGACCGTGTTAACCCAATCCCAGTAAATAAATAAGACCGCCCCGACGGATCGCCGGTTGGATATTGATACCAAGCATAGTCGCCTTGCCGAAATTATCCAGGGAACCGGCAGTGAGGGAATCTTACTGCAAAACCCCGTCAATTTTTCCTGGCTCACCAGCGGCGGAACGATTCGCGGCATTGCCGATGAAACCCAAGCCCCAGTCCTGTATTTGAGTCCGGAAGGACGCTGGGTAATTTCCGCGAATGTGGATACGCAACGAATCTTCGACGAAGAACTGGACGGCCTTGGATTTCAGCTCAAAGAATGGCCTTGGTATTTAGGGAAAGAGCAATTGCTGGCGGATTTGTGCCACAATCGCAAAGTGGTTTCCGACCTGTCTATTCAGGAATGCGAAGTAGTCGAAGACCAGATTGCCAAGCTTCGGCGAAAACACACGCCCTACGAGAGAGCCTGTTACCGTGCCTTAGGCCAATTGGTTGGCCATGCTTTGGAAGCCACCGCTCGGACCTTTAATCAAGGAGAAAGCGAACGGGAAGTGGCCGGGCAGATTGCTCATCGCTTAATTCACCGGGGAGCAATGCCGCTGGTACTGACGGTAATGGCGGATAGCCGCTCCCAACAGTATCGCCAGGGCGGTTTTACTTCTACGGCTATCAAATCCCATTGTGTAATGTTGGTCGCAGCCCAAAAATATGGCCTTTGCGCAATGGCGAGTCGCTCAGTTTCTTTTGGTGAACCAACCGAATCCTTTCGCAAAGATCATGACGGCGGCAGCCGGGTGGCGGCCACCTTTACGGCTAGTTCTTGGCCGGATGCAATGCCCAAGCAAGTACTTGCTACCGCACAAAAAGTTTACGAAATCACCGGCGCGGAACATGAATGGCGTTTGTGTCCGCAAGGGCATATCACCGGACGAAAACTTGTGGAAATCCCGATCACTCCGCAGACTGAAGAGTTATTACAAAACAATTGGGCTGTGACTTGGCGGGCAAGCGTCGGTTCTTCTCTTTGTGTTGACACGTTTTTGATTACCGAAGAAGGCCCGCGAACCATCACTGTTGCGGACCAATGGCCACTGAAGCGAATCCGAATTCAAGGAGCAGAATTTGTTCGCCCCGACATCTTGGTGCGATGACCTTTGTCACAGAAATTTTCCTTTCCAATCAATTTCCACCAATCTTAATCAATTTTGTCTGCAATTTTTTCTTCCGGCGGAAAGCGGCGCATCAGTAAATAATCTCCCAACGTTCGGCCGACTACTTTATCCAACGCCAACAAAGGTCCGGTAAACCACGGCAACAATGCTTCGGCTTTGCGCTTTTCTATCAAGCGAATCACTCGGTCCACACACTTCTCAACCGGCCAAACTCGAAAGGGAGGCGGCGGCGGGTCTGGCCAAACTTGACCATTGGGAGCAAGAACATTTTCTCGCAATGGAGTATCCACGAAACCCGGCGAGACAATTCCCACGTGCACACCTGCCGGTCTTAGTTCCAATCGCAGTGCCTCATACAATCCTTGAACGGCAAATTTACTGGCACCATAAATCCCATAGGAAGGGATTCCCCGTTTGCCGGTAAGGCTGCTCATGGCAACCATCGACCCTTTGCTTTTCTTGATGTGCGGCAATGCAAAATGGGTTGCATACAAAGTTCCAAAAAAATTGACCTGCATAACTTTCTCAAGCGCCTGCAAATTGGAGCCTTCAAAGTAACCGCGCATCGACAATCCGGCGGAACAAAAAAGAATATCCAAGCCCCCGAACTCTTCGACCGTTTGATTGACAGCGGACTGACATTTTTCCGCTTCCGTGACATCCGTTGGAATTACCAGTGATTTTCCACCTTTTTTCGCAATTTCTGCTGCGACCGAAGCCAATCGTTCGGAATCGCGGGCGGCTAATCCAACCTGTGCGCCGAGATTTGCCAACCGCAATGCAGTTGCACGGCCAATGCCGGAGGAAGCGCCGGTAATAAGCACAATTTTATTTTGAAATTTTTTCATATAGCGATTGTAGGCACACCAACAGTCGATTTCGATGGTTTGTGTCTAATTCCTCTTTCTTACCTAACCCGAATATTCTAGAATTATTGGTTATGAACAAGGTCCCTTCCAATGAGAACACTTCCCTGGCAAGCAAAATAGCCCAACTCGTCGAAGAACGAGGATGGAACCAGGAACGCTTTGCCAGGGAATCCGGATTGAATCGGCAAACCGTCCGGCAAATCCTTCAGGGCGGCGGGGACCGAACGTTACGAAATTCCACGGTTAGCTCTTGTGCCAGTGCTTTGGGACTCTCGGTTCACGAATTGCGAAACCTGCCCTTGGAACAGCTGCTCACGCGTATGAATAATCGGCTTGCCGGAGCCGCCGTTTCCAAGGAAGAACCTCAACCTCCCGCCAATCGCATTTCAGAAAAGCAAAAATCATCGCATCCTTTGCCCGGACCACCTTCCAATGGTCTAAAACATCTCCGTCAAAATGCAACCCAACCGGAATTAACGGCTTGGATTGACCGAAATCCCGACCGGGCAAATGAATTTTCCCTTCAAGAAGCCGATGAACTCCTGGATTTACAGCAAGAAAATGGGGGGATATTAGCTAGCTTCGGGGTCGAGCATTTTGTCGAGATCATCGAACGAAAGCGGGATTTGATCGACAAAATCCATGCGATTTCCGGGACCGAATATATTGATTTGCTGGAAAAGTTGGTCGACTTGATCTACGAAAAGATTCAACCCTACCGCGACCGGGCGCTCTCTTAAATCCTTCAGGATAAAATAATACTTCATTCCCATTCGCCAATGTTCATGGTATTGTAAATAGGCCTTTCTAAAAAAATACTGCCTTGTCCGCCTAAATTTCCATTTATGGATAAATGAGTGGGTAGGTTGGACCGAATAAGAAGCATGGAAGCTCATAGAATTTTAATCCGAGGCTGTTTTCCCATCGGAGTGACTTCTCATGCTACGAAAATCTCATCTAAGGGATAATTTCACCCGCCTGATGTCCCTCGCATTACTCATTTCCCTGTTCGTCGGGTGCTATTCCGCATCCGGATCGGAAGGAAAGGGGAAAGTCCATATTTTGCTGGTTGCGGATACCGACGCTTCCGGGTCACAGGTAATCGGATTAGGTCTCGACGGCCGAAACATGAAAAAAACCTTCAATTGGGCCTTTGCGGCGGCGGGCAAAGAAAAGGAGTACACTCTCAAACTCCTTTCCGGATTTGCCGCCACTCCCCGAAACATCCTTGCCTACTACCAATCATTAAATGCAAAACCTAAGGACACCTTAGTTTTCTATTACACCGGGCATGCCATCACCGACCGTGAATTGGGCCATTTGTTGACCCTGCGCCGGGGAAATATTACCCGCCAGAAAATCCTCAAAGAAATGAAAAGCCACAAGCCCAAGTTATTAGTAATGCTGACGGATTGTTGCGCTAATTACCGTGGCAGTTCCTTTTTCGGTCCTTTCTTTAAAGGTGAATTTCAGAGCAGAAGCAGCGGGGTTGCGGATATCCCTGATCCAAAAGAATCTAGAAAACCCCGCGAAGAAGAATTTCCGCGCCGGGTTGATCCTACTCCAAAACCTCGGCGGATATATCCTAACCCAAAACCCAGAGACAACTCAGTCCGGAAGCCAATCGAGAACCAACCGGGAGAAGAGGAGGGCTTTAGGCCCAGAAGGGGCAGAGCAGCCGTCGCTTCGGCGTATTCGGAAAGCGAAGACATCGAACCCAAGCCGCGGGATCCCTCCCCCGAAATGATAATCGTAAAGAAATCCGATCTGTTAACTCATCTATTCTTCCAACACAAGGGCATCGTGGACATCAATTCTTCCAAGGTAGGGAAAAGCTCCTCCGGCAACGCTCGTTTGGGTGGGAGTTACTTTACCTTGGCATTTGTGAAGTTGCTTCGCAGGCCGGTGAATTATTTCGACAAGAACGACAACAAGATCGCCGAATGGGAAGAGTTCTTTCCTCATCTAGACATCCTCACAGACCGTGAAGCCAACCGAGGACGATTTTCCCAACGACCAGTGGCATTTCAACTGGCAAAGGTTATGGAGTAAGCTCTAGCTAGTTCACGTGAACATACCCACTTTGTTTTTTCTGCACCTATAATTGATTTACCGAAGTGGGTATGCTACCTGTCAGTTGGCTGTTAATTTCTGTCCTCATTGCCAATATGATTGTCACATTTTCCAGGAAGCAGCAATCCGGGTTCACCGATTGGACGCTCGCTGTATAATTGTGGAGTCGTAAATTTGTGATTCGCTGGGACGGAAATTAATCTAATGGAATCATCTCCGGCCTCGGCTTCGCCGGTAAGCACATCTAAAGCATTTACCCTCTTTGAACTGACCCGCCAAATCCAAAAGGTGGAAGGATTTCGTTCCATCATTGCCGCCCTCAAGAATGGCAAAGCCGCCACGGTCGATGGAGCTTGGAAGTCATCGGCGGCACTGGTGTCTGGTGCCTTGGCTTTGCAAGCGCCGCGGACTTTGGTGATTGTCATTGCACATCCGAGTGACATCGATAATTGGGACAGCGACCTGCACAGTTTCTCCGGGCGGCGACCGGTTTATTTCCCCGCCTGGGATTACTGGCCGCCGCGGAACGCTGTTGTGGATGAAACCGGCGGGCAACGGTTGCGGGTTCTCAAGCATCTGGATTCCGATGAACCGCCCAAGATGGTTCTGACCACCATGGCTTCATTGATCCAGCCGGTTCCCAATCGCCAAGAATTGGCTCAGCAGCGCCGGCGGATTCGTGTCGGCGATCAGGTGGACTTGGATGAGGTCAGCCGCTGGTTGGATGAACGCGGTTTTCAACGTATGGAAGCGGTGGAGATTCCCGGGGAATTTAGCCGACGCGGCGGCATCTTCGATGTGTTTTGTCCGGATTCAGAGGTGCCCTACCGGATTGAGTTGTTCGGCGATGAGGTGGAATCCATCCGGCAGTTTTCCCCGGAATCGCAGCGGAGCTTGGGAGATTGCAAGGCGGTCGATATTACCACCTCGGCTACTCAACTGCGAAATCAATTCGGAGAAGACAACGGCAAGGCCACCGAACCCAAGATCGAATATTCCGGTCACCTGTGCGAGTGGTTGCCGCCGCAAAGTTGGGTGGTGTTGGTGGAGCCGGATGAATTGCATGAACAAGGAAAGCATTTCTTGGAACGGGTGGCAGATATTCAAGGTCTGTTTTCCATCCAAGGAGTATTCCAGCAGCTTGTGGAGTTTCCCAGTGTCAAGTTGACCGCCCTCCCCGGCGTTTCGGTGGAGACCACTTGCCATCTCCGTATTGAATCGGTGGAGCGTTTCAGCGGAGATGTGCAAAAAGTGCGGGATGAGTTGGATAGCATTTCGGCTACCGATCAGGTCCTGGTTGCCTGTCACAATGAGGGGTCACAAACCCGTCTGCAGGAGGTTTTGGCTCAGGGACAATTGGCACAATCCGGTCGATTGCATTTGACGGTTGGCCGGGTACATGCCGGATTTCGCATGGTGGATGCGGGAATTGCTGTCCTGGGCGATCACCAGTTATTCCATCGCGAAG
>CAZPPD010000421.1:0-5618 GCA_964588185.1 uncultured Alcaligenaceae bacterium
GTAAGTGGCAAAATGGAACTTAAACATGAAAGAACCAAGAACCATTTCTGATATCAAATTTTTCTGCCATCCTCATTGGTGTCAGAACAGATTAAGTATCTTGCTACCAAAGGTCTTCCTTCCAAATTGAAATGGTGCTTCCCTCCTTCAAGTCGATGGGCTACCCACTACACTCTCAACTTTGAGTTATTGAAAGTACCCAAGAAGATGGACGACCTTCTAAAACAAAATGGAGTTCCTGATTGGTTTCTTTCATTTCATAACTGGGTAAAGATTAGTATGTGACTACTTTGAGGAAGATGAATATTAGAAAAGCCCACCAGCGGTGCCGATGGGCTTGGTTCTTCTTACTTATTGAGAAGGCTTAGCAATCAAAGTACATCATGAACTCATAGGGATGCGGACGTAGGCGAATGGCATCGGCTTCATTGCTCCGCTTGTACCAAATCCAGGTATCGATTACGTCCTTGGTGAAGACGTCGCCTTGTAAAAGGAACTCATGATCCTTTTGCAAGTTGTCCAGTGCTTCGTCCAAGGCCGCTGGAGTCTTTGGCACTTTGGCCAATTCTTCCGGTTCCAGGTCATAGATGTCCTTGTCGAGCGGCTCTCCCGGATCGATCTTGTTCTTGATACCGTCTAGCATCGCCATCAACATGGCGGAGAAGGCCAAGTAGGGGTTACTGGAAGCATCCGGGCAACGGAATTCCAACCGTTTGGACTTGGCGGTTTGCGAGTAAACGGGAATTCGCACCGAAGCGGAACGATTGCGGCGGCTGTAAGCCAAGTTCACCGGCGCTTCAAAGCCGGGCACCAAACGCTTATAGCTGTTCGTCGTCGGGTTGGTGAAAGCACAGATCGCCGGAGCATGTTTCAGGATACCGCCGATGGCATACATGCCGGTGTCGGAGAAACCTGCGTAGCCGGAACCGGCCATCAGGTTGGTGCCGTCTTTCCACAACGAGGTGTGGACGTGACAGCCGGAACCGTTGTCGGAGAATACCGGCTTGGGCATAAAGGTGGCAGTTTTTCCGGCCCGTGCGGCAGTGTTCTTTACAATGTATTTGTATTTCAGAACGTTGTCCGCCATTTCCACCAGGGGTTGGAAACGCATATCGATTTCGCCTTGGCCACCAGTTGCGACCTCATGGTGTTGGGTTTCAATCGGAACGCCCGCTTGAATCATGGTCAACATCATGTCGGTCCGCAGGTCATGCAATGAATCGGATGGCGGTACCGGGAAGTAACCTTCTTTGTAGCGGAGCTTGTAGCCAAGGTTGGGACCTTCTTCACGACCGGTGTTCCAAGCACCTTCTTTACTGTCGATGAAGTAGTAACCAGAGTGAGGATTCTGATCATAGCGAACATCGTCAAAGACGAAAAACTCCAACTCCGGACCAAAGAAAGCGACATCAGCAATGCCGGTGGATTTCATGTAGTTGATACTTTTGCGGGCGACATTACGCGGGTCGCGGGTGTAATCTTCTTTGGTAAGGGGATCCTGAATATTGCAGATCATGGTAACGGTTGGAGCCTTGGTGAAAGGATCCAGGAAAGCTGTTTCCGGTACAGGCATTACCAACATGTCGGATTCATTAATGGCTTGCCAGCCGCGGATACTGGATCCGTCAAAGCCCAGTCCATCCTCGAAAACTCCTTCTTCCAGAGTTTCAGCGGGAATGGTGAAATGTTGCCATAAGCCGGGGAAATCCATGAAACGCAAGTCGACAGCCTTGACTTCTTTCTCCCGAATTAGCGCTAATACTTCTTTTGGTGTCACGGTGGGTGATCTCCTAGTTTGAAAAGGGAAAGGTAGTTAAGCAAGGAAATCAACATCCCTTGTGAAGGGTAAGTTCCATCGGGCCAATGGGAGAGCTAACCCTTGGAAGGGGTGAGTTGTTGACTAGGTCTTTAGCATCAAAATATATGTCAGGGTTAAAATGGCCATAGCCATCAAACGTTTGGGCGACTTTTTCGCGGAACACTTCCGCAAAAAATTAACTGGGGGAATTACGGACCAATAGCTTGGCTGCCTTTTTCTCCCGTGCGAATGCGAACGGCGTCTTCCAGATTAAGGACAAAGATCTTGCCGTCACCAATCTGTCCGGTGGTTTCGGTGCGGGCTGCATGGACCACTGCTTCGACCGCCGCATCCACAAAGGAATCGTTCACGGCAATTTCCAATTTCAATTTGGGCAGAAGCCGGACTTGGTATTCTTGTCCGCGGTAAACTTCGGTGTATCCGCGTTGCCGGCCGCAGCCACGAACATCGCTGACGGTCATCAAGTAAACTTCGCGTTCATTCAAGGCCGCTTGGACGGCTTCCAATTAGTCCGGCCGAATAATGGCAACAATTAATTTCATGTAATTCACCTTCTTCAAAAAAACATTACGATTGTTAGTTGGCTTCGTGTTATAAAGATTTCCTGGCCATCCGTTTTCCGGAAAATCATCTAGAATGTGGCACAGCCTTTCGACCGTGCCACTTAAATCGAGATTCGATCAGGAACTTTGAACTTCTCCCTTTTCCACATGCGTTTCAATGTCCCCGGGCAAGCGATCCTTAAATAGAGTATGCAGATGAGCCCTCATCGCTTCCGGGTTTCCGCCGCGGAATTGGAATCGATTGCCTTGGACGGTGGTCATAAACGGATAGATGGACGTGAAGTCATGCGACGGAGATCCTTCATCCGGAGTACACAGTTTCGACCAAGCATCCATCAATTCCCCGTTCTGAACACCTTCGACGACGACGGTAAAGCGTTCGCCGCTTGGTGGAATTTTCGCAGGCTTGGGTTCCGACATCATGATCTGGTGTTCGGTGGGGTCCACGACTTGGAAGCCGTTGTAGGCTTCCATACCCATTTCGGTGACATCCAAACCTGCCAGTTCCTCTTCCTGAGATACGCGAATCCCGATGGTGCCTTTAATAGCAGCCCAGACCAGGAAGGAGCCACCCATGGTGAAGATTGCGACGGCAATAATACCAAGTGCTTGCAAACCTAGTTGCAGGAACCCGCCTCCATAGAACAAGCCGGCGTTTGGTCCGCCGTCTCCGCCTTCATAACCAAGAACTTCCGGAGCGGCGAACAAGCCAATTGCCAAGGTTCCCCATATTCCGTTTACCAAGTGGACGGATAAAGCCCCCACCGGATCATCGATGCGGATCTTGTCGAAACCAAGGACAGCGAGGACAACTAAGAAGCCGCCGATCAGGCCAATGATTACGGAAGCAACTGGAGTAACCCAGGCACAAGGAGCAGTAATGGCAACCAGTCCTGCTAAAGCGCCGTTTACCGTCATGGAGAAATCCGGCTTCTTAAGAATCGCCCAAGCCAAGCCGGTGGCAGCCAGCATACCCGCTGCACATGCCAAGTTAGTTGTGACGACAATATGGCTGATAGAACCAGGGTCAGCAGCCATGGTGCTACCGGGATTGAATCCAAACCATCCCAACCAAAGAATCATGCCGCCGAGAAACGCCAAGGCCATGCTGTGACCGGGAATGGGTTGAATGGAACCATTTGGCCGATATTTCCCGATACGGGGCCCTAACAAAATAATCCCGGCTAACCCTGCCCACCCACCGACTGAGTGGACGACAGTGGACCCGGCAAAATCCCAGAATCCCCATTCGGCTAAAAAGCCTCCTCCCCAAATCCAGTGACCGGTGATGGGGTAGCTAATGGCAGCGATAAATATTGCGAAGATCATAAAGGAGCCATAATGAATACGCTCGGCCACACATCCGGAAACAATGGTGGCTGCGGTGGCGGCAAAGGCCAATTGGAAGAAGAACTTGGCCATCAAGGGAATGCCTGTCCAATTGATGGAAGAGTAAACTCCTTCATAGGAGTCACCCACCAGGGGGCTGTTGTCCGCCCCGGTGAGAAACCATCCGGAATGACCGAAGAAGGCATTCCCATCGCTGAACATGATGGTCCAGCCGACGGCCCAGAAAGCCAGCGATGACAATGCGAACACGACGAAGTTTTTGCCCAGGATGTTTGTGGCATTTTTTGCACGGCAGAATCCGGATTCGACACAACCGAAACCAGTGTTCATAAAGAAGACCAAGAAGGCGGCCACCAATACCCACAAGGTGTCGGCTATCACCTGCATGTTGGGCCCTTCAGATTCCTGCGCCCACGCAGGCAGCGCGGTCGCCAATAAGCCGACCAATGCCAGAGTTAAGATGTTGAAGTTACGCTTCACCTGACTTTTCCTCCCAACAGAATTCCAATTAATAAGGAAACAATTTCCTCATGCACGATTGTGAAATCCTCAGGGAAAGCGCATATTTTCTACGCTTACACCCAGCATCTTTTGGTGCGCAAAAAGAACGGGAAGAGGATTCCAATAAAGTATTTCCTCAATTGAATGCAATTCCCATGCCAGCAAGTAAGTGATAGTTATAAGTGCTTGTAATGATTAAAATTAGTGCAGCGAATCTTGTAAAAAAGGAAATGATATCCTCCAAAAAATCTGCCTGCTTACCCGGCAGTGTGCCTGCAATTCAAGCAGCCATTATTATTAGAGAAATTGATTGACTCTGCGGAAAATGGAGTGATGGTTTGGTGAACGGAGGGAGAATTGAGATCAATACTCCACTTGAGCAACCAAACCGTTTATACAGATCACCGAAAGCAACTGTTGCCGACCATTTGCGAAGCACGCCACAGCATCGGGAAAGGGCAATGATAATTTTCTTTTTACCGTCTTGCCTTCTTGTCCAACGCGCAAGAAATCAACGGATTCCGAGCGGACCGCCGCGAGATTTCGGAAACCGGTGAAGGCAAAAGCTCGGACCGGTTCGCTGAAGAATCGTTTTTCACCAAGGGTTATTTTGTCGGTTGCCTCATGGGGAAAAACTTCGATCCAAGTCAACAGCCCTTCCGAATTTACGCCTGCCAACTCTAATTTATTCTCACCCCAGTACCAAGCGACTTGGGGACACACCAACGAAGAACGTTTGGGGAGAAATGGTTTCCAGGCAATGTACCTTTCCGCCAGGGATTTGAATTTCACACCCTTAACATATTGGAGGCAATTTTTACCCAGTAAAACCAATTCCCCATTAGATGTCGGCAACCAAAACATTGCCTTTGGTCTGTTCAGGTTTGACCCAGGGGCATCAAAATAAACCCTAGATATTGGCAAACCGATATCGGCATCTCGTATTTCCAAGCGGTCTTCACAGCAAAAGGCAAAAGCGGAACTATCATTCTTGTAACCCAGGTTGGGAGCCAACCAAATATCTCCAAGCAGGCGAATCTGATCCTGATAATTCATTCGGAACCCGGTCGCTTGGGAATAAATACCAATGCGGTTTAGCTCAGCCCCTTTACGACTCAGAACCACTAACTTCGTACCTTCTGTATCGGTAGCCAAGGAGATAATGGGACCTTTCTCCGTAGTAATCGCCAGGATTCGGTTATTTTTGGGATTGAACTGGAATACCTCCCCACTTTGAAAGCCTAAGAAAATCACACCGGAGCCCTGGGCATGACAAACGGCAGTCACAATAAACACTTGGGCTGGGAATACCGTTGCTGTATATCCGACATTGGAAACCTGAGAACCAGTGCTCTACTTTTATTTTGGTAATCGTCGCCGCATAT
>CAZPPD010000422.1:0-5613 GCA_964588185.1 uncultured Alcaligenaceae bacterium
CTGCTGATTTGCAGTCTGGGGGGCAGCCATAACGCCGGGGCCATTTGGGGGCAGTTTGCCGTTTCCTTTGTGATTGCCGGCTTGTTTACCATTGTGCAAACGTTTTTCTTCCTGGAAGGATACCTGGTTCGGGTCCTCTACCCCATTTATTTCCAGGATGCCCGCCCGGCAGAGGTAGCGGTGCCGATCAAAATCCGCTTCAAAGCCCGATTGAGCATGTTGTGGATTGCCGTGGCGGCCATGCCATTAGTGGCCATGCTGGTCCTGGCTCTTAATTTCTCCGAAGGGAATTTGCGCTGGCTGTCCTTAGTGATTGCCATTGGCGGCCTAATTTCCGGGGGGTGGATTTCCTTCATTTACGGGATGGAATTGCAAAGGTGGTTGCAGGATCACGAATTTGCCACCGAGGAAGTCCGCCGCGGAAATTTCAATGCCCGCGTTATGGTGAAACGGCCCGATGAGTGGGGAAAACTCACCGATCGCTTCAACGATATGACCCGGGAGTTGGGAGAAGCAGAAGAGCAATGGGAAACCTTCGGTCAAATTGTTCATCCGCAAGTCCGCGATGCCATCTGGGAAAAATTCCCCGGCCTCACTGTCAAAGAAATGGATATTACCGTTCTTTTCGCCGACATCCGGGGATTCACTCGCCGTACCGCAGGAGCGCCGCTGGAAAATGTGGTGTCGCTGTTGAATCGCTTTTTGGCTTTAGCCATTGCCTCGGTGGAATCTAAAGGAGGTCTGGTCAACAAATTCCTCGGGGACGGGGTCATGGCATTATTTGGTACCCCCGAGACGCGGCCGGACCATGCGGATCTCGCCGTACAAGCAAGTTTGACAATGGTGGAACGATTGCGTGGCCTGAATAAAGAACTGGAAGGAGAAGGGGAGGACCCGCTGCGAGTCGGGATCGGCATTCACAGCGGATTGGCGTTGGCCGGCTGTTTCGGGACCACCATCGACCGGGTGCGGCGGGAATTTAGTGCAATCGGAGAGACGGTCAACTTGGCTCAGCGCATGGAACAGTTCACGAAAACCTTGGGTGGCCCAATCCTGTTGACGGAACAAACCAAAGAGAAATTGACGCAGGGTTTTCTTCTCGTGGGACTTGGAGAACATGATGTCCCAGGATATGGTGGAAAGTTGAACATCTTCAAAGTGGAAATTGAAAAGGAAAGAGGATCTCATGACTAAACTATCGCCCATCCTAATTGTCGCCTTTTTTCCATTGATTTGTTGGGAGACAACCGCCTCTGAAAAACCAACAATTCATGTTCCTTCTCAAGCAGTCTTACGCGATCAAAAAATTGTGATCACCATAACCGGTCTAAAGCCCCATCAAAAAGTAAAGATACTCTTCGAAGAAACCCTCAACAATCAGGATTGGATTTCCCACGGTGTATACAAGGCTGGCAAAAATGGAACGATAGATCTCAGCAAAGTGGCTCCTATTTCCGGCAGTTACATAGGTGTCGATGCCATGGGGTTGTTCTGGTCAGCAGTTCCTAAAGCCGGCAAAAGCAGGGTATACTATTTTCTTCCGTTTGATCGGCCAAACTATCGATGGCCCGTGCAATTGCGGGCGGAAATCAATGGGAAAATTGTGGCCAAGGCAACACTTACTCGCCGTTGGCTTGACCCAAAAGTGCAGGTAATTGAAATCAATAAGAACGGCTTGGTTGGGAAATTCTTCCTGCCACCCACACCCAAACCAAGACCGGCTTTGCTAGTCTTTGGTGGTTCGGGTGGCGGGTTGGGAATGCAAAAAAGAGCAGCGTTGCTCGCCTCCCATGGATATCCTACGCTTGCTGTCGCTTATTTTCGCATGAAAGGATTACCGGATTCCCTATCCTTGATTCCCCTGGAATATTTCGCCAAGGCTCTGGATTACTTGGGAAAACAACCCTCTGTTGACTGCAAACGCATTGGTGTCTGCGGGGCTTCCCGAGGGGGAGAGTTAGCCCTGCTGCTTTCGGCCACATTCCCTACGCGGATCAAGGCGACAATCGCTTATGTTCCCAGTGGAGTTGTTTGGGGGAGCGTAGGTGGCAATTTCAAGAGATCCGGGTGGAAATGGAAGGGGAAACCCATCCCTTTTATGTACCGTCCTTTTGTTCCCAAGGAAAAATACAAAAAAGTTATAGCTCCATATTTAAAAGACAAAAGCAAAGCCAAATTGGCTTGGTGGTATTCCATGTTGGCGGAAGAAGACCTGGTCCGGAAAGCCACGATTCCCGTTGAGAAAATCAATGGGCCCATACTTCTGATCTCCGGACAAAAAGATAGTACTTGGCCTTCATCTTATATGTCCAAAATGGTTGTTTATCGACTTAAAAAGCATCAATACAAATATTTGGTAACTCATCTGGATTATCCAGAAGCAGGACATGCAATCTTGACCCCTTATCAACCAACGCTCCAATTTGCCCGGAGGGGTGGAACGGCTTCTGGAATTGCCCACGCAATGAATGATAGCTGGAGGAAGGTATTGGAATTTCTGGAAAAGGAATTTAAAGTCAAATAATTCCAATCGAACCAAAAATGACGGGGCTTTTCATTTGCCGGCTAATTACGGTAGCAAATACTGTTTTTTCTCACTAAACTATTAAAATCAATTTGTTACTCTAATCTCCTTTCATATGGGTGTGACATCCGAATGACACTTTTACTTAGATCCCTTTTCTTGATTGGATATATTTTCGGTGCGCTGTTGATCGACGGCGGTTTACAAGCGGGCGGAAAATCCACCGGGGTTGCCACCTGCAATAAAATCTCCGGTGCGCTGTTAAAGAAAGAAGGCAAAGAATGGTTGGCTGTTGAGGAAAAGGCAACCATTCAAGACGGTACCTTATTGGTCGCAATACCCAAATCGGAAATTGTTTCCAAAAACGGGGCAGTTGAATTGTTAATGCTGGCTGACATCGGCAATCGGGGACCTTATCCGGTCTTGGAATCCGGGGTCATTCTCAAGGAAGCCAAAGAGGCAGACCTCGATGTCACTTTTGACCGCGGCTTGATCGCTTTCACCAATCTGAAGGAAAAAGGGTCGGCAAAAATCACCTTTCGGGTTCGCGACAAACTTTGGACGCTGGAATTGTTGGAACCTGGGACAAAAGTCGCTACCGAATTATACAGCCGCCATCCACCCGGGCTGCCTACAGTGATCGACGGCAAAATCGAAGACCCCTACACCAGCTTGGCCCTGCTGGTAGTTGAAGGAAGAGTTCGCTTGGACACTGCGGAGAAAGGATTCCATTTAAGTGCTCCTCCCGGACCGGCGATTCTCCTGTGGGATAATGTTACCGATTCCTTCTCCGTGGAAACATTGGCGAAACTTCCCGAAGGAATTGGCGAAATGACCAAGGATGAAGAAAAACTATTTGAAAGCATTTGCACCTGTGCTTGTACCTTGAACACGAAAAAAGTCGGACCGGTGTTGGATAGCTACCTGAAGTCGGATCATGAGATCAAGCGACTTCTCGCCGTGGTTTGTTGCGGTGCAGTGGATGATCTGAGCCGGTTGGCTGAAGCATTGTCCAATCCCAAATATCCGGGAGTTCGCCGGAAGGCTGTGTTGGTTTTGCGTCACTGGATGGGACGGGAACCGGGACAAGTTGGTAAGCTATATGACTTCCTGATCAAGCAGAGAGGACTATCCGAGGTCCAAGCAAAGTCTGCCCTGCAGTTAATATTTGGATTCAGTTACCAGGACCGCAAACGCTCGGAGACATTTGATCTCCTTATCCACTATCTCAAACACAGCAAGCTGCCGGTTCGCGAGTTGGCGTATTGGCATCTGATTCGGCTCGCCCCCGAGGGCCGCGACATTCCCTATGACGCGGCTGCTCCCCAAGCTCAGTTGGAAAGAGCTTATCAACAATGGCGGGCCTTGATTCCGGAAGGAAAAACTCCGAAGAATCTTAAAGTAGAAACGAAATAACTCGTAGCAAGGTATAACTTCAAGAGTTTCACTTACCAAAAGGACAGGAAAAGGAAAGGTCATGGTTGTTTCCAAAAAACTCGCCTTAGGGTGGTTGTTCGGTTGTCTGTTGTTGAGCGGTATGGCCCCGATGGCTTCGGCTCAGTATCGCTACCGCTACCGGCCACCTGCCGTCTATGGCGGAGTCTACGCCCCTTATGCCGGTCCCGGCGGAGTTCTTCGCGGTCAAGCAGATGTAATTAATGCTCAGGGGGATTTCATGATCCAATCTGAAAAAGCCCGAATCGAGCGTGAGAAAGCGGCTCAAGAACAACTAAAGACAAAAAAAGAAGCCTTTCAATGGAAGCAATACGAAAAAGCAATGACTCCCACCTTTACGGAAGAGCAGCAGAAAAACAAGAAGGAACGATTACATCGAATCCTTACCGACCCGATTCCGGGAGAAATTGTTTCCGGTCAAGCAATGAATGAGCTGCTTCCTTATCTGCGGGGAATGATTAACCACGGAATCCAAGGGCCTCCGGTCCCACTTTATCCTTCCATCTTGGACAAAATCAATGTCGTTGGGCCCAGCACCGCCGGCAACCCTGGAATTTTGAGAGATGGAGGACAACTGGATTGGCCCATTGTTCTTCGGGGCAGTGAAACCCAAAAAGAACTGGCAAAAGAAATTCCCGACGCCGTCTATAAAACCAAAAACGGCACCATCGATTTTAAGACTTACAAAAAAGTCCGGGATGACATCGAAATGCTCAAACAAGAACATCGCAAGAAATTCCATAAGGAAGAAATTGACGGCGGTTCCTTTCTTATCGGTTGGCGGTTTCTGGAGAGCCTGGAAAGTGCCGTTCGCGTCTTGGAACAACCAGGCGGTGAAAAGTTCATTAACGGCACCTACACCGCCAAAGGCCGGAACGTTGAAGAACTAGTCAAGAATATGAGCAGTCAAGGATTAAAGTTTGCCCGTGCCACTCCGGGGGATGAGTCTGCTTATACTTCGCTGTATGGTTCCATGGTGGCCTACACCACAGCGGCTCAAAGTTCCGCCAGTTTCCAAGCACAAATCGGCACCACTGCCTATCCCGGCAGCATCGACCGGTACAAAGAATTAGAAAAGAAAAGGCTTCAGGAATAATCCTTTTCCTTGAAAAAATCCTAGTGTTTATGTAGTCGATCCATATAGTATTCACCATTCGGTCCAAATTCTTGTTAAATAACAAAGGCTGCCATTTATGTGCGGATCAATTCCCTTAATCCTTGCTCTTTCCTTTCTTCCCGCTCAAACGGAGGATCTGGAAATAGTCGATGCCAGGGGAACCTATGGATTCCTTGGAGCGCCGCGCCCCAAAGAAGGCGGATTGCCGGGCGAGATCTTCCATTTTGCTTTCAACATCAAAGGAATGGAGCAGGATGAAAATGGCAAGGCCGCCTACACCTTGTTAATGGAAGTGTTCAACAAAAAGGGAGAGGCGGTATTCCGGCTGGGACCTCGCAATTCAATTACCCAAAATTACTTGGGCGGCGATTTATTACCCTGTTCCGCTAATCTGACCATCCCTTTGGATACTCCACCGGGCATCTACTCCCTCAAAGTCACCATTGAAGATCGCAAATCCAAAAAGAAAGCGATTTTTGAAAGCGAGGGAAAAATATTGCCTTTGGAATTAGGCCTC
>CAZPPD010000423.1:0-5602 GCA_964588185.1 uncultured Alcaligenaceae bacterium
GCAGCATTGTCGTTGACGCGGAGCCCTTCGAGGTTAGCTTCGAGGCTGTTTTCAAGTTCGATGAGATCGTGAAGATTGTAATGTGTTTCATTGACTGCATCATCACGCAAGATCCAAAGGAAGGCAGCTTCTTCAACATGCTGATCGACAATTTCCGGGATGATTGCCATTCTGTCTCCAGGTGTTACGAATCGGTCCACCAAATACGCTTTGTCACGCAATCCAGGGCTTCCTTCACTTCGCTTTCAAACACCGATTCCCGTGTGGTGTGGTTGGCAAGCAGCCAGCTAAGCCATTCTTGCAAAGCTGCCCTTTGTTCTTCCGAAAGAAGACCCCAGCGTTGTTTCCGGAAAACTGCGGATTCTTCATCGTCTCCGGGCCACAATAATTGCAGAATGGTCAGCACGAAAACCGCATTTGGCTTCTGGAACCCGCCCAGCAGAAATGCCGGCAAGTAGTAACGGAAGGCTTCCGGAGTGAACCAAAAGAGGGCGTATTGAAATTCATCCAGAAGTTCCACGTCCCTGAGTTCTTGCCACTCTTTTCCTTTGAAGGGCTCGGTATCCTCCAATGCCTCGTCTCCAAAAGATGCGCAAAGATCATCTTCCGGCGGTTGGGGAACTTCAGCAAAGGCTTCTTGAATTTTTTTCTCGAGATCGGATGACATCAATATCTTCCCAAGTTTATGGTTTCTTTGGATTATCAAGTCCATCGAACCCGCTTAAAATGTTTTCTTGCCATGCCGCAAAATATACCGGCACCGTTTGGCGTTTAGTTTCGATGTTCTGATGGCTTCTTTATGTCCGGAATCACCGCCCCGGAAACATTTCTTCTCGCGCTCTTCTCGCGCATCGGCTTGCTCCTGCCATGCTTCTCCTTTCTTTTTCAGAGTCTCTTTGCTGTCTCCTTCTTTACATCCACCTCCTGCTTCCCGAACTTTCTTTTTCGCTTTTGAAACGTTTCCGGTCAGTCGTTCATACTGCATGGGATTGCAATCCCCCGGTGGTTCCGGAATCTCCGGCGGGCTCATAGTGCCCATACTGATACTTGAAGGAGGGGTGCCGCCGGGAGGAGGATTGTGGTTGGAGGTGGTCAAGTCCATGTGCCGGTCGACATTGGCCCCTTCAAACTTGACATCCATCGACCAAGCCACAAAGTAAGTCTTACCGGTGATGGTGTGCGTAATCACATTGGCCCCAAAGCTTCGCGTCGCTGCTTCATCTCCCAGCGGTGAGGATTTGTAAAAGGATTTGTCTTTCAACATGACCGGGCCTTTTTTGATCTTCACCGTCTTACTTCCGTTTTTCATGTCCTTGGATAAAGAAGTATCCGGGTTAGGAATCGGCACCGGACCGGCAGGAGGAGACGGTGGACTTAGGCAGACATCGGGAAATTCCGCAATGACTTTGTTGCCTCCCTTTTTGCAGGAGATTTCATTGTTGTTGGCAAAGACATTACAACTCATCATCGGAAATTACTCCTGATTTACTCGGTAGGGCTGAGAGAGATGCCCCTCGCTGACTCGTTTTGAAGAAAACAGAAAGATCAATTATTATTGCGCTGGCAGCGAAGAACCGCAGAGGCTCGGTCTCCGAATACTGAGCTTGTGTAACACGCTGCATTGTTCCCTGGAGCATAGCCCTTGGTAAAAGCGTCATGGGCAATTACCAACTGGCATACTCCGGCTGCCGCTCCGGTGTCGCCAATAGAATCGGCGCAGTGCCAGATGGGCAACTCTTCCCTTCCTTCCCGCATCACTCGGCAGAGCATCAAGGTGTGTTCCTTGAAGCCATAACTCTCTCCCGTGACATCCGACAAACGCAAATCAATTTCATTCATCTTTAGATTGGCTTCTGCCAAGGCGGTTCGCGCCGCTGCTGTTAAACCCAATCCCAGCAGAGGTTCTTCCGATAATACATTTGCTTGCTCTTCACCAAACCCCAGCCCGGCAACCCTGATCTTGGTTTCCATCTGAGGAAGAGCTTTGCGACTCACAAAAACCGCTGCCGCTGCCTCGCCCGGGATCACCCCGTTGGAGTTATCTTCATGCTTCAACCGCCAATGTTGATCCAGCCAATCAATAACCGCTTTGTTGATATAAGAGTCGACTCCACATACAAGGCATCCGGGTATCTCCGAATCCTCGGTTAATTCTCGGGCTATCCGTAAAGCTTCGAAACCGCCGATGTGTCCTTTGGTAATGACACGAGAGAGTTTTGCATGAAAAGAAACGGACAACTTTTCACTAACGTTTGCGACAATTGTTTTGACCAATTCCGCATCGCCATCCGGTCGCCCGGTTTCTTCTAAGGCGACCAGCAAAGGAATTTCTTTGGTGTCTTGCCCCGGCACTGATTCCAGACAGTCCGTAAGTGCCATTCCCAGCAATTCCACGAGTCGCAGCCCGCGTTCCATAGCCGGGTCGAGATCGGAGACCATTGCCCCAACAACCGGCTCCCCATTTTCTCTGGCATAAGGAAGCTCATCAAACTTGGCGATTCCGGACCGTAAAGCGGTGCAAGCCGCAGCAGCACTATATCAAATTGGGCACGCCATTCCGGAGGATAGGATAAACATCTGCCCCATCAACTCTCCGAAGAAAATTCACGTTTCCAGGCCGCTAACTCACCAAGGGATGCGAACCGCTGTTTGGGAAACTGAGAACCTGCGGTCACATACCGAATCTCAAACAGGCTCTTGCGTAAAGGCAGTGCGGTTCGCCAAGTCATGGTAAAACGCCCTTGATCCGGCTCGAACAGTATGGTGTCGATCGTGCCACGGCGCTTCTTTTTCGTGCCGTTCTTATACCAGAAGGTAAAAGGCACATCCTCTTCGGGCAGAGGAAACGACACCATTCCGCCCGCAGTCAAGTTTTCCAACTCGACCTTTTCCCCTCCTTGGGGATAGTCAATCCACTGATCTGCAGGGGCCGCTTGAAAATATTCCTCCCGGAAATCCTCCGGCAGGAACGGACAGACATTATCAATCCAATTTTGGTCATAGGTTCCCGCGTACTGGACACGCTCTTTCCAAGCCCGGCCCAATGCTCCGAATGCCATCGGCCGATACGTCCCATTGGGCTTTTTCACGGGTTTCCCGTTTTCTTCTGTGTTTGGCAGCGGTTGTCCTTCCACCAATTTGTCATCTAAATAAGCGTGGTAGCCGACGCCAACATGATTCTCCAAGAAGTATTTGTGCTTCTTCTCCTCTTCCTGGGACCGATCCACTCCGCCAAAAGCATTGTTGTAAGAAATCGGCATGGCGGTGAACGGTTCCGGCGACGTGGGTCCGGAGCCAAAAAGGCCGACTTTCCAAGTCCGGTTCCCAACAACATCAAAAGACTTTTTCCACTCTCCAAAGCTCAAGGAAACAGTCACCCTTTCCGCTGGTTTTCCATCCGGTGCATAAGCGCTGCCGTTGAGCAGAAGATCACACTTCGGCTTTCGCGGAGCAAAATCGTTCTCATATAAAGGAGCGGAAAAACCCGGTTCACCTGTGAAAATATCTGTTTCCACTAAGGGGACCTGTTCTTCTGCCAATGCAGATTTCTCCCCACTTTCCGGGATGGTGAAAGTCCCTTTCACAACCACCACAAGCAATTCACGGCCATCCTTTCGGACCGCCATGGTATAACCGGCTTCCATTTTGGTGGCGTTTATCAGTTCCATTGGGGGTACAATTCCACGTCGATGCTAATTGATTTGGACTGATCCACCTTTAATGCGGTTTACTCCGGAGGACCGGCTCAATAAGTAGGCTCCGCGAAGGAGTACCTTTCCGGCTTGAGTCAAAGTAAGACTTGCTTTTCCACAACGCAGGACAATCTCTTTGTCCGCCGTGAAAACCAAACGCTCACCGTCCAAGATTGGTTCTGCAGGAAGGGATCGCGGCGCCGGCTGCGGTTGAGGGGTCTGCAGGAAACCTAACATGATTGGTTTTCTGGGGTTTCCCCGCTCAAACATCAGAACCACTTGCTTTCCCAAATCCTTCTCCGTCCACTGCATAGTTGTTCGGGATGGCAACGCTTGCTTCGCCGGAGAGCCGGGATAATCAACCAAGGGTTCACCAAATTCGTTTCGCCCGGAAAGTTCGCCAATGACCACCCCATGAATTCGCCTTCTTTTCCTTCTCTTTTTGGGAGGATTCGGGTCGGCCTTCCTGTGGGCAGCCGAAAACAGCACCTCCAGCAAGGATTCTTCTTGGTTGAATTCTTCCGCTTCGTTGGCGGTAAAGGAGGTTTGGTTTTGTGAGGTCGCCATTAATTCTCCAATATCTTTTTGCCCTTTAGGACCATATTTTTGGTTGCTTTTCCGGTGACCTTGCCGGACCCTTGAACCGTAATGTCTTTGCCCTTGATCACAATCGTGCCGTCCTTCTTCATCGTGATGCTGGCTTTTCCAGTAGTTAAGGTGATACTGTCTCCCGCGGTGATGGACAACGCTTTACTCACACTTAAACTATCGCTTTTGCTGACCGTATGGGATCGATTGCCGGAAACAGTGACCGATTCGTCTTTGCTCACACTTTCGGATCGGTTCCCGCTTATGGTGATGCTTTCATCTTTACTGACGCTTTCGGTCCGTTTTCCGCCGATGCTGATGGATTCATCTTTATCCACCGTTTCGCTGCGGTTGCCGTGGATGGTAATTTTCTCGTCCTTGTCGACCTCTTCTGTCCGCCCCCCATGGATGGTGATCTTCTCCTCCTTGTCGACTTCCTCCGTCCGGTTGCGGTGAATGGTGATCTTTTCGTCGCGGTCGACGGTCTCGGTCCGATCGCGTTTAATGTGATTGGTCTCATCCCGGTCGATGGTTTTCTTGCGGTCCCGGCCAACCCAATGGGTTTCATCATTTTCGACTTCGATGTCCTGATTCTTCTCTGCGTGAATGAAAAGTTGCTCTTCGCCTTTTTTGTCTTCAAAGCGAATCTCGTTGAAATTGTCTTGGTTGCCGTTTAAGGAACTGCGGCTCTTGATGCCGCTTTGGGTTTTATTGTCGGGAAGCTTGTAGGGCGGCATATTGGCGGCGTTGTAAACACTGCCGATGATTATGGGCCGGTCCGGGTCACCACCAATGAAATCCACGATGACCTCGTGGCCAATTCGGGGAATATGAATCATGCCCCACTGGGTTCCTGCCCACATGGTGCCGACTCGGACCCAACAAGAGCTGTCGGCATTATTCTTACCTTCCCGGTCCCAGTGAAACTGTACTTTCACCCGGCCATACTTGTCCGTAAAGATTTCTTCCCCGGAGGGACCGACCACGACTGCGGTGAGCGTGCCATGCACCAGTGGTTTGGGGATCAATCGCTGCGGGCGGTAAGGCAAGGCAGAGGGAATACAGGTAAAGGAATTGTTGTACTTAAATCCGCCGGTATCCGATCGGTAGCTTAAATCCGATCCGGAATGAGTGATGGTAGTCAGTACATATTCGCCATTGGCATTCACATGCCGCGTCAACGAAAACTTGTGGCCGCTTACCATTTGGCGGCAATTGCTATCGCCGACAATACGCATGCTTTCCACCGCTTCCTGTTGCATGCGAATGCCGACAGTGCGGGTATTGTCCTCAAAAATTTTCTCGATTTCTGCGGGCTGTTC
>CAZPPD010000424.1:0-5597 GCA_964588185.1 uncultured Alcaligenaceae bacterium
CCAAGGCCGGATAATTGGCACTTTGGATGATTTCACACATGCCCTGAATGGACTTCCACTCGGCATCCAAAATGGCATTAGGGTCCGAATGCGCGGCAAATTGGCCGACCTGCTGGGCCAACGAATTAGGTTCCAGCGAGCCACTCAATAGGCCCTTCTCTCTTGCTTCACGCAGTTCCTTCAAGCAGCCGCGGCGAAACTCCGGCCCATGCCCCGACAATCCATCCAAAGAAGCAGCATCCAGGAAAGTCCGCACTTGCTTGCGAAAGGCTTTGTTGTCGGCGGTATCCAACCAATTCCACAATGATTCCCCGGCCAATGCGATCTCCAAGGATCGCCAGGCATTATCGTTGGCCCGCAACATGGCATTGGTTAAGTTCTGGCTGTGGTCAGTGAAATGATTGGTCAGGAAACTGACGACTCCTTCGACGGCCCGCTCGCCGGTATGCACACCGATAACGCCGCGGGCGCCTTCAACCATATTGCGTAATGCAAGAACCGAAAGCTGTTGGAAGATTGCCATTATGTCTGACCTTAGTGTTAAGAACTTGGTGGTAGCTGGATCCAGCTACTATTCAATTTGGTCCCGGTCCGGCTCTCTGATTTTTTTCCGCCATGTCAACGGTTTCCTTAATGCGCTTGGCCCGGGTTGCTTCTCTCTTGGCACTGGTGATCCAAAAGAGAATCACTTTTTTGCTGGAGTCATTGAACTTATTGAAATTGGCATTGGCCGTTTTATTTCCCGCCAAGGCCTTTTTTAAATCCGGCGGTATTTCCAGATTCTCCACCGCATCTAATGAATTCCAAGATCCATCTTCCTTCGCCGCTTCGATCTTCTCCAGTCCCGCTTTGGTCATTAAACCGGACTCGATTAACTTTTCCACTCTTTGTTTATTGAGCTTGGACCAGACACTTCCGGATTTTCTTGGGGAGAAGATCTGCTTGTAGCGTTCTTCATCCAGAGAATTCACCTTGCTGTCAATCCAGCCGAAACAAAGGGCTTCTTCGACGGCTTCGTCGTAACTCACACTGGGTTTGCCGGACTTCTTTTTGAAATACACCAGCCAAATTGGCCCTGAGGATTTATGGTTTTTTAGCAGCCATTTTCGCCATTCCCGGCGATTCTTGGCGTAAACCAATTCCATTGAGTTTTCGTTCTTGTTTTTCTTGGCCATGAAAAAAACGATTAATTTTCCAAATCGTAGGTATCCAATTTCCCTGCCGATTGTAATTGCTGAAAGTGCTGATACGTTTTGGTTATGCCATCCTTGAGAGTTGTTTTCGGAACCGGACCGATTGCCCTCTGCAAACCGGAATCATCTAAATCATACGCAATGGGAATTTGCTTTTCTCCATAAGTAATCAAATCCATTGCATCGGGATCGACCTCACAGAGAGTTTTGTAAAAGGTAGGCAAATCTACCACCTCACCGCGAACGTTGAATGATTGGGCTCCCTGGTAAGGAACCTCCAAACATTGAACGAAGATCTTGGCCACATCGTCAACGTATTGCAGATCCTGATAACCCCCGTAGGAAATGTCGTACTTTCGCCCTAAGACAAGAGATTTTATCGCCTTGGTGGGTTCGCTGGTCATGCCGAAATCCCGGCCCACCCCATAGACCGTCCAAGGACGCAGGCCAATACTGGAAATCTTGTGGTCGAGATAAGCGATGCGGGCATTGCCTTCATTGCAAGCTTTAAAAACGCCGTAATGAGTGGTCGGTGTTAGCGGTACATTATCCGCTAGCGGGCCCGATGGATAATCACCGGGCGGGCCGAAAACTGCTCCGCTACTGGCGTAAACCAGCCGTTTTACTTGGCCCTGCGAGAGGCGAACGGCTTCCAGGACTGCCAAAGTGCCTAGTACATTGACTTGTGCTCCCAGGATTGGATCTGCCCGGCAGATGGGAACTTGTAAGCCGGCCATGTGGATTAGATGAGTGATCTGTTTTTCTGCAATGGCCCTTTGCAATGACGGCAAATCGGTGACATTACCTTCAATAAACTGAACTTGCTGCAACTGCTCATCGTTCAACACCAAACGGATGCGGCGGAGATCTTGCTTGATGTCATACATCCAAACCTTGGCATTCTTCTCCAGAAGATTCTTGGCAATCCAGCTGCCGATGCATCCATATCCCCCAGTTATCAAAACATGCATTGGCCAATCCTTTTGTGGAATGAGTTAAACTCGCTCTGAAAATGCTGTTGTAGAAATCAGGAATTCACTAACCAGCTAAAAAACCACCAAATACACTGCAGTCCCAATAATAGGCCCGCTCCAATCCCGCCGCTGATTAGGTCCCGCCGTTTGATTCCCTTCTGGGCAAGCCATTCACCAACCGGGCCGGGGAAGGGGTCGATTCCTTGCCCACCGGGGGTTGCAGCGACCGGAACCGCTTTTGGCGGATTTGGGTTCACCGGAATGGCCACGGCCGCCGGCCCCAAGGTTAATGCGGTATAAATCCGCTTGGCTAACGGTGCTGCCGGTTGGGCAACTGCGGGTTCGGATGAATTGCTCTGGGGCTCGCGGATGGGTGGTTTGGGTTTGACTTCCTCCTGCTTCAGCCAATCCAAGTACGTCTTCATTTTTTGGCTGGGCTGTTTGACCGGCGGCAGCTTTAAAGTCGTTCCCAATGTGCCTTTTAGTGCTTTGGCTGCTTGGGCCGGGGTCGAATAGCGCTGGGCCGGGTCTTTGGCCAGCATGATTTCGACCACATGTTCCACTCCTTCGGGAATATTCGACGCCAACTCGCGAACCGGCCTTGGCGGTTCTTTGGCATGGCGGGTCAACTGCCGAACGATACTGGAATCGGCGAACGGGGCTTTCCCAGTCAGAAGCTCATAGAAGATACACCCCACACTGTAAATGTCCGAGCGAATGTCGGCACTGTGCGCATTGCGAGCCTGTTCCGGGGACATGTACTTGGGAGTGCCCAGCAAAGCCCGCTCTCCGGTTAGGTCTAAGTTCTCAGCTCCCGGGTCTCCTTCATCAAAAAGCGCTCGGCCTAAGCCAATATCCAGGATTTTGACCGTCGAGTTCAGAGTGTTTTCCTGAGGAACCGGTACCGACATCAGGTTTGCCGGTTTCATGTCGCGATGCACGACCGCCTCCTCAAATAGATGTTGCAAGCCATTTAGGGTTTGCACGATGATTTGCACCGCCTCCGAGACCGGGAGTTTCTTACGGCGTTTGATGTGGTCGTCGAGCGCTTCGCCCTCCAGAAATTCCATCACAATATAGTAGATTCCGCCATTGGTCTTTGCCTGTTGAAACGTGCGAACCACATTCGGATGATTCAACCGCAAAGCCAATCGGGCTTCCCGTTGAAACCGGGCCAAGGTGTGGGCATTTTGCGCTTTGGTTGGCGGGAGCACTTTGATGGCTACTTCCTGGCCGCATTCATGGACGGCTTTGTAAACCCCGGCCATTCGGCCTCGCCCAATTTTTTCGACCAGGACATATTTGTCGAAGGAGAGATACTCGCCGAACCCCCGGTTCAAAAATCCTAGCTGAAATTCGGTAATAAACCCGTTTGCCGTGATCCACTTGCCGAACTTCTTGACATTATCGGGGGCGGCATGGTGTTCACTTCGCCACCGCTGCCTCATGTCTCGGATGTTATCGGTGGGCAAAAGGTGATTGCGAGCCATCTGGTTGCACAAGGCTTCCACAGTTTGTTCCATCAGCAACGCCTCTCAACTGAGAAAGGGATTTTATTAGATTCTAACGCGAGAATGGATTTTGGGGAAATGGTTAAAAAACGGGTGCCATACTTTCGCATGCATTCGGACCGAAGTTCTTCTGGGTTGTTGCCATGACTTCACTGCCCGAAAGCAAGTACGGGCACAAGCATTGCTTTCGGGCTATGCCATTAACCTTAACGGTTAGGGAATGAGTTGAACCTTCAACACCCGTGGGTGTCCGGAATAATCATGAATGGTTGGAAACAACCGGTAACAGGATTTTTGTTGGATGCGGGTCCGGGCGGGTTCCTCCTGAGGGGCACCAATCTCAATGAATAAGTAGCCTCCCGGTTTTAGAAACTGCGGGGCGTTCTCTATCAGGGCATCAAATACTTCAAAACCACTTTCTCCGCCGTTTAAGGCTAGTTTCGGTTCATAGTCCCGGACTCCGGATTCCAATTCTGCCAATTCACCCTCAGCAATATAAGGCGGGTTGCTGACCAGAAAATCAAATGGCTCCTTGCTGCTTACAGGTTCGAATAAGTTGCCATCAACCAAATGGACCCGCTCTTCGACCTGATGAATAACCGCATTCTTCTTGGCGATTTCCAAGGCCTCCGGACTAATGTCCGTTGCAAAAACGACGGCTTCGGGGAGGTGGACTGCCAGAGCTATAGCCAAATTCCCGGAACCGGTACCGATGTCCAGGATTCGGGGTTCTGCCAATTCGCGGGCAAGCTCCAGGCAAGCAATCACCACCAATTCGGAATCCGGCCGGGGAATTAATACCGCAGGACTCACCTCCAACTTCATGGAGAAAAATTCCTTTTTCCCCACCAAGTAGGCAACCGGGCAGCCTTCGATGCGGCGGCGAATAAGGTCCCGATAAGTCTCGCGGATTTCGGTGCCGGCGATTTCGCCATGGAGTTCGCCGTAAAGATCAATGCGGCGGCAATCAAGAGACTTGGCCAGAAGAACCTCGGCATCAAGGCGGGGGGAATCAGATCCTTTGGACTGCAGGAACTTCGCGGTCCAATCCAAGAGATTTCCAACCGTCCAGGTTTGTTCCGTTTCGGGTGGCTGCATGCGGATTATTTCTTGCTTTGTTCAAGCCGTTGCTTCTTATCAAAGTCTTTCAGGCTTTGAATCAGGTCGTTCAAATCTCCGGCAATGATGGCGTCGAGCTTGTACAAGTTCAGATTGATGCGGTGATCGGTGATGCGATTTTGCGGGAAGTTGTAAGTGCGGATACGCTCGCTCCGGTCGCCCGAGCCGATTTGATTCTTCCGTTGCTCGGCGCGGTCCTGGTGGGCTCGTTCCAATTGGCGTTCGAACAGCAAGCTTCGTAAACGCCGCATGGCCCGTTCGTAATTTTTGTGCTGGCTGCGCTCATCCTGGCATTTGATTTCCATCTCATCTTCCGTGCCGCGTTTATACCAAATGCGGACCGCAGATTCAGTCTTGTTGACATGCTGACCGCCGGCACCGCCTGCTCGCATGCGTTCCCATTCAATGTCTTCGTCTTTAATTTCCACCTGAACCTCGTCGGGTTCGGGAAGGACGGCGACAGTTGCTGCCGAGGTGTGAATGCGGCCTTGCTGTTCCGTCTTAGGAACCCGTTGTACCCGATGGCCGCCGCTTTCATAGCGAAGGTTCTGATAAACTTCGTCTCCACTGATACTGAAGATGACCTCTTTGTAGCCGCCTTGCTCGCCGGGGTTGAAGGAAATGTCTTCGGTCTTCCAACCTTTGTCGCGGGCGTAGTTGGTATACATCTGATATAAGTCGCCCGCGAAAAGGGCAGCCTCATCCCCCCCGGTTCCGGCGCGAATCTCCACAATTACGCTGGCGTAATCCTCGCCGGGTTCGATAAGCAGGAGCTCTTCCAAACGCTCCCGCAGCTTTTC
>CAZPPD010000425.1:0-5590 GCA_964588185.1 uncultured Alcaligenaceae bacterium
CAAACCGGCCCCCCTCTCCAAATTAATTGCAAAGAACCAATAATTATTTTGTAAAAAGAGACCCAGTTCTGGTAGATATGACTGCCCACTTTTAGATGCTTGAAACGCTACTGTTCTGTCTCAGCTTAATAGCGGATTGGAAATGGAAGCGAACTCTCCCACTGCTCGGGCAGTAATGGGACACGACAAAAGGGCCCAAAAGAACATGCAAAATTGAATCGTTCCTTGGGTGATTAGGACTTAAGTTTGTAGCATACTGCCTCTCTACTGTTGCGGATGAAAAGTCGATCTTGAACCACGATTGGATGATTCCAAGTCTTACCATTCACCGCTGAAATCCTTCCTAATTCTTTGAGCCGTTCAGAATTGCATTCGAGAAGAATAAGCGAACCTCTTTCCGTCACCACTATGAGTTGCCCCGCTTTTGCCAGCAACAAAACTTGGCCAAATCCGTAACGGCCGCCTCTCCAATTCGGTTTGCCATCTTCTGCGTTTAGGGACGAAAAAATGTTTTGGTTAAAACCATTCTAAATATTTTCATGATAAACAAAGTCATTGAAAGATGGTCTCAACCTTCTGGTGGACCATTTCTCCTTAATGGACCATTGGTCCCCGTCCCGAGAGAATTCCAAGCGAACCACCCCAACTCCGTCTCCGAGAGGAGCAATCAGGCTGTTCGGTCCGACTTGTTGCGGCTGACAAATTGCGGGGCCTTTCCAATTGGCCGGTTGGTAACTCCAAAGCTTTTTGCCCTTAGCTGGATCCACTGCAAACAATCCCGAAGAATCCCCAAAAACAACAGCAGGTACACCGCCAAGAATCACGGATTGCGCGGAACTAAAGTTCATCCCCCGAGAAGGAATTTTCCAGACCAGGTCACCTTTATCTCCACGAAAGGCAACAAGGCCATTGTCGCCTTTCCCGCCGGCATAAACTATCACAACATCATCAACGACCAGAGGAGAGCTGGAAAACCCCCAAACCGGAAGAGGGGCTTGGAACTCAACCATTAGATCCCGTTGCCATATTGGATTACCGGAGGAGGCATCTAAACAGGAGAGTAAGCCTTTGGACCCCATGGTAAAGATCCGGCCTTCTGCGAAAGTCGGAGTTGCACGGGGGCCGGCACCGGACACCAGTTCCGTAAAACGGACGGAGTCGGTATGCATCCAGATAAGGGCACCTGTTTCTGCGTCATAGCAGGTGACAGTTTCATGATCTCCACGTTGCTCTTGAGTAAACAATCTTCCGGAAACGTAGGCGAAGGAAGACCAACCTGCTCCGACCGGAATTCGCCACAATTCCTTTGGAGGATCTTTCTCCCAGTCAAGCTTCTGCAGTGGAGATTTGCAGCGACTGTCGCGAGAGGGTCCGCGAAAACCCGGCCAGTCATCCGAAAGAGAGTCCAAAATTATATCGTTTTTCGAATCGGAATACTGGCTCTCACTAGGAAGCATCTGTTCGATTGGCGGAGACCACCGCCAAGCAATTTCCGGAAGGTAGGCCCCAGTGAAACCATCGATTCGCAAGAGCGGGAACACGCTCCAAACCACTAAGGTTGAAACAGTTACTGCCGGTATCTGAAACTTTCGGGAGAGACTCCGTGTAATCAATAACGCAATTGGAATCGCAATGGTAAAAAGCGGAACTGCATAAATATACAAACCAAGGTTTACCGAGGAATGGACCAAAAAAAACAAGCTGAAAGTCAAGCCGATTATAAGGCCGCCGTAAACCAATCGATCCGTCCAACGCAGTCAACTGGCCGCAAATAACCAAACAAAAAAAGTCAACAAGCCAATTAGCGGCCCGATCAACATGAACCCAAAACGGACAGCGTTATTAATCGATGGTGTAATGGAAAGCGTAAACAATATTACTTGTACGACTATTCCAACAAGAGCCGGCCATAACCTAGGTTTGCTGGGTCTCTGGGGTTCGTTCAAGAGATAACCCTCTCAACAGGCAAATAATTTCCATTCCCATTTGCATTGTTCTATTCCTGTAAATATATCCCTTAGCCTTATTATTGGAGGTGTTTCAACAATCCTGAATTGCAATAAACCATTGCACGAGCGAACATTTATTGCCAAGCACCTTGGGCCCATCCGGCTAAATGTTCCTGTCCCCTTTACCCCGCACCAGGTTGATTAAAATTACTCTGCTGATTTCGATTCAAAACGAAACAGGAAGGTTTGCATGGGACCGGAAAAGCGGCTGGGGATTAGAGCAATACAAACATCGTGCTTTTCATCATAAACCATTGCACATTCATGGCCGTAACGTCCTTTTGGTAGGTCGACCTCAACTTCCCTCATTTGATTGGTAGCACAATCAAAAGCACATAATTTGTCCCCTAGCCACAATACGACGTCATGCTTGGGGATGTAAACGGCCTCTCTCCCGATAGGTGCGGACCCCTTCGTTTTGGTTTGTTTCCAACCTCCTTCTTTACCCAAAGGTCGAGTGAATATATTGACATGACTTGAATCCCCTTTCAGTAAGATCAAGCGGTCGCGTTTCGTATCGTGGACGAGGGGTTGAAATTCATAGTGGTATTTGATTTTCGATGATTGCTTGGGGAATTTCGAGTCGACCAGTTTCCATTTCACTGACCCGTTCTCTCGGCTTACGGTGCCTTTGTATAGACGACCTTTGGCCATCGCGTAGGTCCCCTTGGGAGTTCCAAGTACACACAGATGCCAGGGATTGGCGAACGGCCGACCGAAGCTGGGTTTGTAAATCTTCTTTTGTGCTGAATCATAAACCCAACTGGCGTACCCGTGCTTCTTCTCCTGATATCGGAAAGTGTCGTTTGAATCATTTCCAAGTTGAATTTCGGCACCATCGCGAAGCGAAGGGCGTGCGCAATAGACAACCGTTTTACTTACCGGATCGTAGCTATACCAAAGATAAGTGTGTTGACTGAAGGGAATCATGCCATAGCTCCAGCCATAGATCCCGGCGTTGGTTCCTTCCAGGAAAGGTGGGAAACGGGGGGGGAAATCCAGGCTCCAGCGATTGTTGGCGATATCATATCGTGCAAAGTCGTTGCCGGAATAACCGGAGTGGCCTCCTCCGGTGTAGATGATCTCGCTGCGATCGCTATCGATGACGGCAGTCGACCAGGTCTTGCTGATCAGTAAACCGGGGGGCTTGGCATCGATAAACTTGTTGACTGGCAACGAGCCAAGAAACCTGGCGTGCTCTTTGGGCGAAGGTGGAGGTGCTTGCTCGAGCGATAGCTTTTGTTCCGGGTATTTCCAAGCGATGGTGCCGGGAGGTGCTCCTGCAAGTTCGAGTTTCTCACTTGGACCTTTTTCCGAATTGTAGCGAAAGGCATAGGTGCGCCGCTCCTGGCCAAAAGCCACCATCAGCACGACACCATGCTTGTCGGAACTATCCGCTGTCAGCCATTCATAACCGGGCAGACGCAACGATCCGTGGATTGGGGTCCACTGATTTTTGGCTACATCATAGATCCAGGTCTCTTTGATAGCTGAGGAACTTCTTTGGTTTGTTCGCTTAACTTTTCTCGCATCAAAACCACATACCAGCACCCTGCCTCCGCCGGGAAGTGTTGCCGTTGCCGGGTTATACATTGGCGGCGGTGAGATTTTGGGGGTTCTTTGCTCCCACTGGTCGCTTTTGCAGTCGAAAACCCAGGTGTCATTCAATGCTGCCGCTTGGTTATATCCCCCAAAAAGAATCATTGTCTTGTTGATGGCATCGTAAACAATGGGAGCATTGCAGCGCAAAGGAGGCTCCAATTTAATTGAGGGACGCCGCCAGATATTCTCCTTGCAATCATAGATCCAAGTAGGTGCTCCGCCTTTGGGATTTGTAGCCAGTCCCCCGCCAAACAGCAGCACTCGATCCCGGCTCGGGTCATAGCACATACTGGCCCAAGCTACGGAGCGACAAGTTTTCGGATAATTCTTTGCTTTGAGATCCCGCCAAGTGTTCGTCTTGGGGTCGAGGGCAAAGGTACAACCATCACTGTAGAAGAGGATTCGTTTTCTCTTGGAATCCCAACAGGCCATATTAAAAGTCAGGACGGGGCTTGGCCGTCGAACGCCATTGAAATCCCACCAGCGTATTCGGTTGGTCGAATGATAACCGCCAACCACTTGCAGCCGCGGCCCCTCATCCCACTTCAATCCATCCGGTCCGCTTTGCCCGTAGATGCGAAAGGGTGGGAACTTTTCCGCTGTCCATTCCCCAGCTTTGGACTTGGGAAAGGCAGGTTTCCATTTTGCCGATTCCGGGTCGAACGATTCCAGTTCATAGCGAAGGTAAACGTTTCGTGCCGGTTTCTTCCCTCCAGTCCCCCAGAGATAAAGTTTCCCAACGTTGCCGGCAAAAACAGCTCGGGCAAAACGTTTGCCCCCGGAATCATCTTCTTTGTCCAATAGAGTCCATTTGTTTGCGGGGATTTTGGAAAGGTTTTGTCCCTCAGCGGGGAATGCGATTATAGCCGGGAGAAAGAAGAGGAATAATAGGCTAAGGATTCTCATGATTGAATTCTCAGAATTTACTGAATTAGGTAGTTTTATTTTTGGAGCAATGAACTATTATCATTGGAAAAAATTATTATTTAAATGAAAATCCTTGCAGCAAACACTCCTCGAACGCAAAATCATAGAGTAGATTTAGAATTCCAACCTTTTACACCTAGCCCTGAACAACCAATATCTGACTGTGCAAACCGCGCCATTTGCAATTCTTGAGGAGAAAAGGACATGACGAAAAAAGTTAGCATACTTCTTATACTTTGCGCATTTCTTGTTCCGCCATTAAAAGCGCAGTCTCCGGCGGCGATTCCGCCTAATAAGTTCGAACACTATCATGAGATGTTCAAGACACAGCCGGGAGAATCCCGATTTTGGGATCTTCCCTGGATGATTCAACTCGACGAAGCAATCAAGAAAGGCGCTGCCGAAGGAAAGCCGATCCTGGTTTGGTGTGGTGCAGGCGGGGCACCGGTTGGGGTGTGCTGAGCGGCCGGATCTGCGGGCCGTGCGCCTGCTTTCTGGACGAAAGAAACCGTAGATTTCTTGAGGGACCGATTTGTCTTGGCCACCGTCGATGCTCGTCATGCCCGGAGGAGAAAAGACTGGGCAGGGGATTTCGTTCGTCATACCCGTTGCGTGACCTTCACGGCATCCGGCCGAAAGGTGGTTGTGACGGCTAGTGGAAAGAACCTGGGCAACATCGGAAACTGGAGGTCTCTGCAAAAAGCCTGGAAAGCCTGGAAAGAGTTGCCGGAAGTGGAGCGAACACCGGGGGCGGTAAAGGTAGGCGATGACCGGCCGATTGATCGCGCCCACGAACCTCCCAAAGGGACTCTTGTCGTAAGAACCTATACCCGCCAACTAGAACGCGACGCAGACGGCACCCTTCGATATACCGAGCCGGGGGATTATCCGGAACCCGAGCCAAAAGGGACGCGGTCCGGGTCGCCCCGCCGTCAAGCCGCGCGTTTCCGTGAAGCCGGCCATGATTTCGTGTGGATTCCCGAGGTTGAGTGGCGGGCCTTGGTCCCGGAAGGCGCAAAGGTGGGACAACGCGGCCCTGTTCCGCTGACGTT
>CAZPPD010000426.1:0-5588 GCA_964588185.1 uncultured Alcaligenaceae bacterium
GAGTTCGCCCGGTCAAAATTGAGATGGACGAGCAGGTGCTGATTGAACTGGCTCGTGGGCTGATGTGTCTCTCCCACGCCCTTCGAAGACTCAGGGCGTGCCACACAACGGAATGTACGTGATTTTCAGCGGGTTCCAATCTTGTCGTGGAGGACTGATCAATATAGAAGGAAAAAAAGGGACAGCCAATACTACGATTCACCCATCAAAAACTAAGTCATTTAGCCGAAGCCACACTTATAAGTATTTTCCCTTTCTCATCCCTACGCTGGAATGGTATGCTCTAAGATTAGGACATCAAATTCGCCTCCCGCCTACCAACCCTCCATTCTGGTGCAATCATGGCGAGAATCTCACTCCAAGCAGTTTGTCTTTGTGTTTTATTCCTTTCTTGTCCCACCATTCAGTCGCAGGAAAAAGATACCGGGCCGGATTCGTTGGTGAAAAAGCTGAGTTCCCCATCTTTTCGCGAGCGAAACAGAGCTTTCCAATCGCTTCGCAAGCTGAACAAGGCGGCGATTCCGGCTCTGAAAAAGGGCTTGGCAAGTGAGGATCTCGAAGTGCACCACCGCTGTCGCCAATTACTTCGATTAGCGCAACGAACAGACGCAGACATCAAATTGGATGCCTTCGTCAAAGGGGATGATTCCATTGCCTTTGTGGGTTGGGAACAGGTCAAAAAGTTGCTCGGCGATAGTCGCGATTCCCGTTTGTTGTTTGCCGAGATGTATCGGACTAGCAAAACCCTTCTGAAAGTTATTGCCAAGGACCCGGGATATGCAGCCCGCAATTTAGATAATCGAATTTACACCCTGTCCAGAAAAGCTCCTAAGTTAGCTGATGTGAGAGAATTATTTTTTCTGGCAAGCAGTTCGCCAAACCGGATGGGTAATCAAACATTGAGCCGGTTCAAGAGCATATTACTTGATCGAAAAGGACTTATTGAAGTCATCAAGAGCTATCATATGCTTCTCAAAATGCTTCAAATAATTCTACAGAAGCAAGCAGGTCAAGATAGTACTTTCGATCAACGCCTTTCCATTGCCCGGCAATTCCTGTTTTTTGCTCCCATTAAAGAGGTGCTCAAGAAGGAATTAAAACAAAAAATCCATCAGAAAATGAAAAAGGTTCCTAGACAATTTACTCAGATAACCAGTTATTGGAATCTGCTGAGAAAACTGGGAATGCAAGATGTCATTGAGGACGATTTGGAGCCGTATGTTCGCAAGGAAGCACAGGAGGCGGTGAAAGGAATAGATTTCTATCGTTATTACGAGGTCTTGATCCTGACCAATGATTTTAAAATGCTGAATGTTAGAAAAACCGTCCTCAAGCCGGCATTTCTGGCGAAGGTTAAAAAGAGTCTGAAGTACATGAATTTTGTGAATCTTAGTGCCTATCAGATAAAAGACTCAGCGAAGTTACTTGATCTAGTTAAAGAAACCAATGATTTGATCCGACCGGTCTTCGTAAAAAGAATGGTGGCTGCTTCCGCGGGGAGCAACGCGCGAGAAATTCATCTTCTCTTCCGAGGTGCCCGAGTAATGGGAATGGAGGATCTCGCAAACGATTTGCTGAAACCAGCCGCGACGCGAATCCTACTAAATAAAATTGGCGATGGTAAAGATCTGGACAACCTGAAAGAAGCCGCCGCTTTTGCAAAACTGTGGCAGCTAAAAGATGTCGTCGAGGCGCAATTAGAACCCACTATTGAGGCCCGGTCCCAAGAATTGGCCTCGACTTCTAACATCAATGACCTGTATGAGCTAACAAGAATTTCCCGCATTAATAATCCCAAGCCTGCCAAGATTGACAAAATCCTGCGTAGCGCAACGTTTAAAGCCATCCAAGATTTGGAAAAGGGTAATAAGGATCCAAGGTCAAGCAGCTTTCAAAAGCTTTCTATGCTGATGCTGAAATACCAAATGAAAGAGGGAATCCCATTGTTGATTCGCGTGGCTTCCAAGAGCCGCCTGCCCATGTACGATCGAGGCTATGCAATTCACATGGTTGGGTTGTTGGGAGATGAGAAACATATATCCAAGTTAACACCATTGTTGAAAAATAAAACTCTCGTGGGTACCAATTCCATAAACTCCAAGCCGATCGAAACGCAACTTAGAGACATATCCTTGGCCGCCATGATACATCTGAGCGGGCAAGACATCCGCAACTATGGATTCGATTATGTGGAAGCCACCCGCCAAGAATATAGAAATGCTCCTTTCACCTGCCTTGGATTCTTCAGCGAGGCCCGCAGACAAAGAGCCTTGAAACAATGGCAGGATTGGCAGAAGAAGCAGGAAAAAGCGGCCCCCTATAGTTTCAAAGATTAGCACCTGCTCTGGCGACGTGTGCAAATCAAGAGCCACCATCTGGTCTCTTGGCACAAGGCAATCCTTGACCTGTTTCCCCGAAAGGCGAAACGTCTTTTGAACGACCTCCGCTTGCGTCCGACTAAGGATTCCAGACTCTTGACTGTCTTCCACCAGGAGAGCGAGTTCTTCTGCAGAGTGAGTTGCCTCGCTGGTTGTAGCAGGCTGGACACCGAAACATCGCAAGATGCCGTTTTTCGTGACGACCATCAGAGCGGCGAAGGGACGGGTTAGTTTTCTGCAAATCAACATGGGTTTTGCCACCCAAAGAGCGGTTGGGTGGCACGTGCCACTCATGCGTTGCGAATTAGTTGAGAATATTGAGGATTGGGAATGGTCCAGCGCCCGTTGGTATGCCGGAGTTCGCCCGGTCAAAATTGAGATGGACGAGCAGGTGCTGATTGAACTGGCTCGGAGTTGATGTGTCTCTCCCACGCCCTTCGAAGACTCAGGGCGTGCCACTCGTGCCACCCGTGCCACCCGTGCCACTCGTGCCACTCGTGCCACTCAACTGCATCTCGCGGTCCGGGGGGAAAGGGGGCCACAAGGAGTAAATGAATGCGGTGTTCGAGCAACTCACAGGCTTTGGTCACAAAAGAATGAAAACTTTTGCTGGTTGACTTGTTGCCCGGCGAAACGATTTCGATCATCGCAACAACTCGGTCTCCACTGACATGGCGAATGGCAATCGCACTTTTTTGGCATCAGGATTCTCCTAAGAAAAACATCTACCAATAACATTTTACCATTTCGGAATTATTTCAAAGGAGCGGCCGCCTAAGATGCCACAACACTGTTAAATATTTCAAAAACCCATTAGACCCTTTGCGATTCGTATTCTATGGTTTTATTAGGAAGAAGTTTGCTCTCACCTTAATTTCGCCCTGAGCTGTAGCTAATAAGCACATTGGTTGGGCATCGGAAGGTGCCCATCGGCCGTACTACCCCCATAGGATTGCGATGGTAGAAAAGCTTTATACCAAACAAGCCGGTATGGAACCGCTTCCGGGCTACCGGTTGTTGGAACCATTAGGGAGCGGAGGTTATGGTGAGGTTTGGAAGTGCGAAGTTACCGGGGGCATCAATAAAGCGATCAAATTTGTTCGCGGAAACCTCAATAGCCTTGATCCCGAAAAAACCGCTCAGCAAGAGTTGGAAGCTTTTGAACGCATTAAAGCTATTCGTCACCCGTTTCTGTTATCGTTGGAACGAGTAGAAATTGTTGACGGTGAACTAATTATCGCGATGGAATTGGCGGACGAAAATCTGGAAGATCAACTCAATCAGTATCAAAAACAAGGATTGGTGGGGATTCCGCGTAAAATTTTGCTTCACTTTCTTTCGGATGCTGCGGAAGCTCTCGATTTATTACGTTTTGATTATGATCTGCAGCACCTCGATGTTAAACCGTCCAATCTCTTCGTGGTCCGCAATCATGTCAAGGTGGCCGACTTTGGCTTAGTCCGAAGCTTAATAGAAACAGGTGGTACTCCAGGCTCATCCTTAGCCGGGGGCATTACACCCCATTACAGCTGTCCCGAATTAATACAGGGAAACATCTCTCCGTATTCCGATCAGTACAGTTTGGCGATCGTCTATCAGGAACTACTAACCGGAACCATGCCATTCTCCGGGCAAAGTGCTCGACAGTTGATGTTGAAACATATAATGGATGACCCGGAATTAGGTCCACTGCCGGAATCGGACCGAGAAATCGTAGCCAAAGCATTGGCAAAGAATCCAAACGAGCGATTCAGTTCGTGCCAAGAGTTCGTCAAAGCATTGACGTTTGCAGAGCGGAATGATTCCAAGACACCAATTACCTTTGTTCGAATCATTGACAATCTGGAAAAGCCGTCTCAGAAAAACCCTTCAATGCCGGCTGAAACATTGTCGGTGGTTGGCAGTACGGAAACCGAGCCGAAAAAGCTTTTTGACGGCAATCTTTTTGAGGAACATCAACAGGAACCTGAAAAGAGTTCCACAGGACCGAATACCGATAGCATCCCCGGATTTAAGGTGTTGGAGACATTAAACTCTTGCTTTCCCAGCAAACTGCTGAAAGTCCGGTCCCAAGATGATTATTTCTTCCTTGGACTTTGGCTGGAAGACAGCCAAGGCCATCCTTTAAATGTCGAGCATTTTAAAACAAAAATCAGCCAGATCCGCCACGATGCATTGCCCCGTCAGGATATCGCTCAAATCCAAGGCCGCTCCCTGTTGCTGTCCGAATACAATCACCCTACTTTGCTGGAAATGGCTCAAGTAGAGGTCGAACGAGGGGGGATCGGCATTCGGGCAGAAGATCTGATCAAGAAGATTGCTGCTGCCGCTTCTGCTTTGGACAGCCTTTATGACCAGTATCAAGTCCCTCATCTTTGCCTGAATCCGAACAGTATCCTGGGTGAAGGAGAGCAAGTCTGGTTTATTGATTTCGGGGTGATTCCCTTCGTTTGGTGGCCGACATTTCGTTCCTTTAAAGGCTTGAATCTTCGCTACAGTGCGCCGGAGGTTTCCGTAAACCGATTCTTTAAAACAACGGATCAGTATAGTTTGGCCCTTGTTTATACCGAGCTACTCACCGGTATTCTTCCTCGGTCCAAGGGGTCTCGCCGCAAACTGGATCTGACTTTCTTGCCCAGTTCCGATCATAAAGTGCTCACCAAAGCCTTGGATCCACAACATGAGAAACGTTTCCCAACCTGTTCGGCGTTTGTAGAGGCTTTGAAGGAAGGACGGAATCTCGGCAGAGGCTCCAGTTCGCGTTCCATCGACCATGCCGCCCCCATGGTTCGAGTCACTAACTTGACCGCCAATGAAATATTCACCGCGACCACTCGAAAAGAAGCCATTGAAACCTGGGAGAGGTTGGTTAGCGAAATCTGTGAAGTCCGCGAGTTTGTTAAAGCGAAAAACTGCCAATATGTAGCCAAGCAGGATAGTTCCCTTTATTCCGAAATGCCATTAGACCTTCCCGATGGTTTCCTGAAAACCAAACTGAATGCCTTTGCCGAAGAATCGCGCGGAACGATTTGTGAGGCAGAGGGAAAAACTATCGTTGTCAAATGGCCTATCAAACGCACTTTCTGGAACCGCCTGGGGAAAGGTGAGACCGGGGTTGAGGTTCGTATCCAACTCAAAAGTGCCAAGAGCGCAGTTACTCATCATGCAGGAGCACAGATCTTCGTCCAATTCTTTGGAAATGGCGACGCC
>CAZPPD010000427.1:0-5586 GCA_964588185.1 uncultured Alcaligenaceae bacterium
TGCTTCTTTCTTCTCGGAACTGAATATGGTAGTATTGCGTCAATAGAGTTAGGTTGACATTCTTTTTGACGGAAACTTGATTCGATTTTACATTCTGGCAAATGTCGTAAGGTATTGTAATGCAGCAACTTGTGCAAGCCAAATGCCCTAATTGCTCCCAGGTTCTCCGGATCCCTGGACAGTGGCTCAATCAACCCATGCGTTGTAAGCACTGTAAGCAAATCTTCCAGGCAAAAGGCCGGTCCGGTACTCCCCTTCCGCCAAACATTAAGAATGGCTCCGGACTTAAAGGACCTGCCGTTGCGCTTCCGCCCGGGGGTGGGAAACCAAAGGCGTGGCGGCGAATATTGGTGGGATTTGCGGTTCTGGCGGTAGCGGCGGTCGGGTTGGTTTTTGCTGCTCCGAAAATTATTGAATTAGCCAAAGTCGACATTCCTCAGAAGAAGAAAAACAAGACGGATGTTCAAATTGCCAAAGGAAAAACCAAAGAAAAGGACATGAGCACCGAAGAGGATGATCCAGACGATATCGGCAATATAAAACCGAAAACAAAAGCCAAAACCAAGCCCAAGACTAAAAAAGGCGATCCGATAGATGGCGGCAATATTCCGCCGAAGAAGAAGACTCCACCCAAGAAAAAGACCTTGCCAAAAAAGAAAACCCCAGTCGTAGTCCCGCCGGTTCCCAAGAAGACTTTGCTGCCCCGCCGGGTGCTGTCCATCAGTATCAACGATTATCTTTTGGCAAACACGTTGAATTACGGTCTCGGTGCAACGATGAGGGGACGAAGAATTATCTACCCGGGGTCCAATTCCGAACAGGTGCTGGAGTACTTTCAGGACAAACTTAAATTTCCCAGCTCGCAACGCTTTGAATTGAGCGAGAGTTCCCGGGATGCTGACCCGCCCCTTAAATCCGTAGTCCTACAAACGATTTCGGACTTTTTGACGACTTCCCGTCCCCAAGATCGGATTGTCCTCCTCTTTTCCGGACACGCCACGGAATTAGACGGGGTTCCGTACCTGGTTCCGATTGAAGGCGACCTGGAAGATCCCGAAACGTTAATTCCTCTGACCTGGGTGATGGATCAGCTCAAGAAATGCCCCGCCCGCCAGAAAATCTTCATCGCAGATGTCTGCCGCTTTAATCCCGGACTTGGCTATGTACGCCCGGGTGGGGAACCGATGGGGAAAGCTTTGGATGCGGTCTTAAAAAGCCCGCCAATGGGAGTACAAGTTTGGTCCTCCTGTATCTTAGACCAGCAATCGATTGAATTTGAACGAGGTTCCTTGTTTATGGAGGGACTGTGTGCTTCCTTGGCGATTTCCACGCTGCCGGAGCAAACGCCCGAATCCCCGATCCCGATCGAAGGGCTCGCTCCAAAAGTTGCCAGTTACGTCAGCACGGCGGTGGCTCCTTTGAAAGACATCAAGCAATCGCCCCGGTTGTCCGGGGTGGCTCCCAAGACGGGTGCTGAATACAACCCGGATACCCCGATGCCCATGGAATTGGTGATCAATTCGGATCCCCCCGGCGGCTCCGCTGATCGCCCACTGGTGAACGGAATCCTGAAGGAAATCAATGCCGCTCCGCCCCCCAAAACCAGTAAAGGAAATAAAGGGAGCCTGGGGTATTTAATGCTGCCGCCCTTCCCGGCAAAAGCTCTGGAAGATTTTGAGAAGTAAGGCTACGCGGAAGAAGAAGTCTTCCTTAACAAAAAGGAGGAATTCCCGATCCGGGCAGCCGTCGTCAAAGCAAAAAAAGCCCTGCGGGAAAATGCCGAAAAGTTTGCCTTGCAGGAAAAATTTGACGGCGACAATTCCGCACGAGTAAAAGCTGCCATACTCAAGCAGCAAAAACAACCGGCACTCGCCACCCTTTACCTCAAAGAAGCTTTGGAAGACCTGGAAAAAGCCGAGGCCAAAATTGATGAGGAAAAATCCAAACGTTGGAAGGCCCATTTCTACTACGTATTGGCCCGGCTCAAATCTCGTTTGATCTATGTGATTGAATACAACTATGCCCTGGGCCAAATTCGCCGGGATGATCTGCCAATCTTGGAAGGCGGAGCCAAAGGTTACATCTTGGGATCCCGCGACCGGCCTTCGGCCAATGAGGCAGAAGTGCGGGCTTGGAGCCGAGAGTTGCGTCGGCTTTGGCGAAAAATCATCACCGACTACCCCAACACTCCGTGGTCCATGATGGCCCGCCGGGAGCGAAATTCTGCCTTGGGATTGGAGTGGCGATTGGCTAGATAGCAATGGATAGTCATGGAAAAGTGAGGCTACGGCTGAATTCTTGCGAGTCCAATAAAAAAATTACCACGAAAAACCCGGAAGGCACAACAATTTAAGGTAGGATTATTGATTGAGGCGGGAAGTCAAATCTGACTTGTCGAGTTTCTCGCATGCTTGTTGCGGCGAATCCAACAAGTTTCAACTCCAAGGGCTATCTTTCACCGGTCGACAACATATACACCGCAAAAGAAGCCAACCAATGCTCTCCTGCATAATCCCCGCTGGCTATATGATCCAACGCAGCCCGAGCATGGAGATTGGCTGAGGAAATGAGAACCGGCCGTGCCGGATGGTTCTTCGGCAAAGCCGCAGCAATGTTTCGCATACACCAAGCACGACTCAGATTTAGCCCATCAAGATGTACGATCTGTGGGTCGCTGCGGTCGCTGACTGTGGCGGGTTGGAAAAGGCTTTTCGGTTTTCCCTTGGCAAAATCCGGCAGAAATTTCGCCAACCAATCCGCGTACTCTTTCTCGGAAAGTATCCGCCACATCAAATCCGCTTCGATCAAGCTGGGAGAAAAGAAATCATTCCCGCCCGGTTCCCAGGAAGCCGGGATCTTCTGATCTTTGAGGTAATACGTCCGGCTGCGTTCTTTGAGGAGTCCGCCAAGCTTTTTGTGTTTTACTGTCCGGGCATAATCCAACGCAAATGCCAATCCAAAAGCCGTGTTGGGATGAACTCCAGTGCGAATCGGGTATGTTTGTTTCGGCAGAAACTCCAGATAGCGGCGGACAATTTCCTCTTCCAATTCTTTGATGTTTTTTCGCCAGCGTTTTCCATCCTGGTCCTCCCAAGTGTGCAGTTCCTCCACCAGCTTCAACAGCCAAGCCCAACCATAGGTCCGCTCAAAGGATTTTCTATTTGGCCTGCGAAAGTATTCCGCTTCTGCTTTGATATTCTTTGCCGTGAGGTGCCGGTTTAACACTTTGCGAATCGTGTCCGCATTCTTCAGCTTGGGAAACGTCCTCAACAGCCGAATCAGCATCCAGTGACTATGCACTGCTGAGTGCCAGTCAAAACAGCCATAAAACGCCGGATGATATTCCTTGGGAGTCTGCGCGTCTTCCTTCTTATTAAGAACGTGGCTTGGATGGTTGGGGAACTCTTTCTGGATACCCTTAAGTGCCAGGGCGGCTAAATCGGATGCTTGATCCAATGTCAGTGACAGGGGTTTGTCATCTTTTGGCATGGGCTTTACCGGCTGGGCGAAAGAGTAGGCGTTTGCCCATAGGAATAAGAGCACGGTGGCCAAAAAATGAATTGAAGGGGAGCGAACCGCTATCATCAGAGTGATTCCTCACACGAATATGCCGACAACAGGGTAAAACCTCAAACCGCATCCGCCATCACTTCCAGTTGAATCAAGCTGCGGTTTTGTTCCTTCTCCAGATACTCGCGGCCCTTTTTCACATTGACATGATCCCAAGGAAGAACCTCATCCATCGGTCGGTGGCGCTGCGAATACCACTCGGTTTCTATTCCCAGGTCGGCAAATGTTTGCCACCACAATTCCGGTTGGAAACATTCCCGCCAACCATCCAGGCGAGCGCCCCGCCGCCAGGCTTCTTCCAAAGCTGCGGCTACGCGGCGGTCTCCACGGGTTAAGACTCCTTCCAAAAGGCTGCAGTCGATGTTGTGTTGCTTGATGTGCACGGCTTTCAGGCGGCAGTTTTTCCGCAGATAATTCCCGGCCCATTCCAGATATTCCCGCGTCTGCATGCCATTCCATTGGTAGGGGGTGTGGGGCTTGGGAACGAAATTGGAGACGGAAGCAGTGACATCAACATACCTCCCCTTTACCTCCTTGCCGATACGGGAAATGGTTTCGGCCATGTCCAGGATCCCATCCAAGTCCACCGTGCGTTCTCCGGGCAAACCGATGAGGAAGTACAACTTGACTCGCTGCCAGCCATTCTTAAACGCTTCCCGGCAGCCTTCGTAGAGATCTTCGTTCTTGATCTTCTTCCGAATCTGCTCGCGCATATCATCGCGGGCTACTTCGGGGGCCAAGGTCAATCCCGCCTTACGGACTCCTTGGACGAGATTTGGCAGCGATCGCAGTTGATGATTGACCCGTAGGCTGGGCAGGGAAATGTTGACTCCAAGAGGTGTGAAGACCTCGTGCATACGCTTGACGAGTTCTTCGAAATAAGGATAGTCGCTACTGCTCAGGCTGAGCAGACTAATTTCGTTGTGCCCGGTATTCCAGTAGCTATCCAGAGCTGCTTGCACAATTGTTTCCACTGATCGAACACGCAAAGGCCGTTTGATAACCGTGGATTGGCAGAAGCGGCATTGCCAGGGACAGCCGCGCATTATCTCGATGGCGATCCGATCGTGCGGGGTTTGTACGAAAGGAACCACCGGTTTAGTCGGTAAGGGGATGTCATTCAGATCCTGGTCGATGGTGCAAGCCAAGATCTCACGGGGAACATCGGAACGAGTGCGATGGACCGTGGCGATGGTTCCGTCCTTGTGGTATTCCGGTTCGTAGAACATGGGGGCATAAGCCCAGTCTGTTTCCCCAACAATCTTGGCAATGATATCCGACCGCGAGTTGGGATTGTCAGGATTTGCTTCTGACTTCAAGGTCATCCAGCGATCCATCAGCCAGGGTAAACTTTCCTCGCCGTCGCCGATCACAAAAATGTCGACAAAAGGAGCCAGAACTTCGGGGTTTTGGGCTCCCGGACCACCGGCGATGACCAAGGGATCCTGCAAACTGCGTTCGGAACTATGCAAAGGAATCCGCCCCAGGTCCAGCATGGTCAAAAGATTCGTGTAACAGACTTCGTACTGAAGGCTGAATCCCAGGAGGTCAAATTCATTCAGAGGAGTAAATGTTTCCAGGCTGTAAAGCGGTAGATTGTGGTTACGCAGCAGCTCTTCAAAATCCGCCCACGGAGTAAAAGCTCGTTCGCAAGCCCACTGAGGGTCCTTATTCATCAGGGTGTACAATACTTGCAAGCCATGGTGGCTCATTCCCAAGGTATAAGTGTCGGGAAATGCTAATCACAATTTCCCACGCACTTGGCGATGGTCCTTGGGGGTGCTGTTTAATTCCCCGCCAATGTACTGAGCGGGGGTTTGCACTTTATTCACCAAGCGAGTAATTTGGTTTTTCAGCTGGGTGTTAATCATGAAAAACTCCCAGGATATTTGGAAAACTCATTTAAAGTCGATCTTTGTCCAGTTATCGTCATTTGCAATGTAATTATCCTAATGTAATTATCCTTTAGACTACAGCAATCGTGGCAATCAAGCTACCGGGGGAGAAGCAGACGCA
>CAZPPD010000428.1:0-5583 GCA_964588185.1 uncultured Alcaligenaceae bacterium
TGGTGAGAAATCGGTGTGGTATCTGAACGAAGTTTATCTATCGCTCTTTTCACTGAGGTAACGAGTAGCTCCCTATCGATTGGTTTCTTTAAGATTTCCATGGCTCCATTTCTGAGAGCCAAGATTGCCTTAGTGAAGTCTTCTTTTTCGGTCAAAAGCAGAACCGGGATTCGGGATTTGCGAGCCAGACTGACCTGTTGGAAATCCGCGGGATCCTCCAAAAAGTTCAAATTAACAACAGCCCCAGCAACATCTCCCGCATTGAGAACACGGAAAATGGTGTCTTTCTCTGCGGTATCCAACACCGCATATTTTGCTTGTTGCAGCCAAAAAAGAATTTCGTCCTTGTCTTTTGGATCTTCGGCCAGCAATATTTTATTGGCCTTATCGATCCCCAACATAATAACTCCTCATTTCTTTCCCAATCAGTTCGAGCCAATTCATAGGCAGCCGTTGGGGGAGCACTGCCGAAATGAACCTTTTGGGCGAAAAAGTATTTCCTTTTCAAAGATGCAAGGGGGCTTCGCCACTAACAATCCATTACCGTTTCTCGAATGGTTAATGGTTGTGAATCCGCTTGTTGTTCCAAACGGGAGACCAACAGGTCGCAAATTTTATGGGTGACCGCCTTAATATGAGAATCTGCAAAATCAGATTCCATGGGAGATCCTGCTACCACTTGGCGATATTCCATGTGAACGCGGCGGGCTAGGTTGGTCTTGGTATCCCCATGTTGCAATATTCTCCGGACGATCAAAAACATCCCCGGCTCCAATTGGTTGCGAAGCTCCCATTTGGCTTGGGAATCCCCTTCTTTCGTCTTTTTTGCAAGGACATTCAAGTCGTTGAAATGGCTTAGCATGACGATCCTATCTTAAAAAAATGGAATAAATCCCTTTGGAAAATGCGAAAGTAAACCTCTCTCCTCTTCGAAAAGAGGAGAGAGGACCAGCTTTGAGAAACCACGCCTTTCTCAAACTGGCTTTGGCAGAGAACAGAATTAATCAATAGAAGTATCTACCCAAATCATGTAGGGGTCTGATTCCAAACCCCACCAATCCACCATGGACGCTGCAACCGTGCCGCTCTCATCATCACCCATGATGACATCCACAGAAAAAGTCCCATCCGCAGCAACTACCGCCTCTACGTTATCCAGGCTTAACCCATTGAGGACGACAACTAATCCCTCGGGACTTTCATCCTCGATAGTTCCCGAATATCTCCAAACTAGTCCATTAACAATAGTGGCTTGGAGGTTGGTTATGACGGGAGCAGAACTAGTGACCTCGACGGAAACTGGCTCCGAGACCTCCCCGCTTTTGTTTTTGAATGTGGCCGAGATTAAACCCAGTTCGTCCGCTGTGGTTGTCAGGCTGAAGCTTCCATCTAGAGCCGCCGTGGTTGAAGCATTTACCACACCGGTAAAGGTTATGGTTAATCCTTTTGGATTAGGATCATTAATCGATCCCGTTATTGTGACCTCCCTTTGTTCTCCATAAATAATTTCCATGTACATCGGGATTTCCACAGCCGTAACGGATATATCAGGAGGAGAGTAGCTGCCGTCCTCATCGGTTGCCGTTGCGCTGATGGTGAAATCCCCTGCTTCGGCGTAAGTGTGAGTTACTGAGGCAGGATTGCCTGTAATGATTTCCAACCCCGATCCGTCTCCCCAATCAATCTCCCATTCTTGGATGACATCATCACCGGGATCGGAAACGGAAAGGTCCAACTGGTAATCTTCCCCGATGGTGGCAGTATCTTCCCCGCTGATGGCCAACGTCGGTTCTACATTGTTGATGGATAATTCGGCGGAGCTTGTTTCGGAACCGCCATCATCGTCCGTAACCGTAAAGTTAACGGTATAGGTCCCATCATCCGGAGGTATGAAGGTGAAATCCTGGAATGTGCTTTCCTCAACCACCTGGAGCCCGGCATCAATCACTTCCCAATGAAAAGTATGGGTATCTCCTGTGCCGGGATCGGAATATTCCCCGTGAAAGGAGATCTCTTCTCCTTCATTACCAATTTGATCTCCACCGAAACCCACCTCTTGGGGATTTTCATTCGAAACAACAATTTCAGTTTCCGTTGTTACGGAATTTCCCTCGTCATCGGTTATTGAAATCGTCAAAGTGAATATTCCATCATCCGGATAAGAGTAGGTACCGCTGACTTCGAAATTGCCATCTCCCAAGGGAATGATTTCCCCTTCTTCAACGGTGCCGTCACCCCAGTCTATATCTGCAGTGAAATCCTGTGCCGGCGCATCAGTGTCGAATGCAGAAAATTCAGCAACGGTCTCTTCAAAGTTTGTTCCTTCCGAGGTAGATATAGTGTCCATTCCGGATGCGGCTAAAGGGACATGCAAATCTACCGTCGCTGTGTTTGATTCAAGGGTGCCGTTCGAAGCCTTGTACGTAAAGGAATCATCCCCAACAAATCCAGGGTCCGGGGTGTAAATAAAGGATCCGTCATCTTCCAGATTTAAATTTCCATGGGAGGGCTCGCCTTCCAATATTGCCCAAAGATCATTTCCTGAAGGGTCGAAATCATTTTCCAGGACACCCGGGGCATAAGACTGAATCACCCCGTAAAACAAGTCTTCGAAATAGTCGTCTTCCGCAACGGGTTGATCAGCCAAAACGGATAGGGTTACTAAACCATAATCGGATTCATCCCCATTGGTGATGCTGTACCAGAATAATTCTTCTCCTTGAAAGCCTTGTGGTGCAGTGTAAGAAAATGTGCCGTCTGAGTTTACAAAGACATTTCCGATTGAAGGTTGTCCATGAGCTTGGATCCAAATAGGGGCTCCTTCCGACTCGGTGTCATTCGCAAGGAGACCTAGTTCCGGATCGGTGATGTCCAAGGTTTGGCTTCCTTGGAGAGAATAAAAATCATTTACTGCCCCATAGGGGGCTTTTAAAGTTGGACAGATTCTTTGTTCTAAGTCTTCAAGTTTGGGGCAAAACCGAAGAACAAGCATTTAAACCTCCGGTAAAAATGGAGAGCTGTTTCAAAAGGCGGGTTTTTGGGGCGGCACTCTATTGGTCTTCCAAAATGTCGGGACGGACTCCAAAACATTAGGAACCAATAAACTAAGACCGCTAATTAACCAATCGAAATAAGATGTGAATTGGGGCAGGTTTTTTTGAAAAAATTCGGATTATTTTGATATCGTCCCGAGGGTCCCTGTTTCAATCTTACCCGATATCATTTTTGTTAAGAAAATTTGGATTCACACTAGTTGAGTTTCTCAAAACTATTAAGGAATGTCAGGTGGGTATATAGCTTATTTCCCATTTTGAAGAGGATTGATCAGAATCGAGGATCTCGTGGCCAAAGGAAGATTTTTTGGGGGATGATTTAATAGGTCTTTAACTCTCGGGTCATTTTGGAACTGGGGAGAATACTTTAGCGTACTCCTTATCGCTTCTTTTTCCATCCCATATTGGATAGCCAATTTCAGATATTTTATTGCATCTTTTTTTCCGGTGTTATTCCAACGGTATTTTAATAAATGGACTTTAAAGGCTTCTTCATATACATCTTTATTGACTGGCCCTATCTTTATTGCTTTATTTATACAATCGATTCCAACTCGAAGACTTTTTCCAATCTCTTCTATAGATTTGCCTTTTTGATAACTATTGGCTTTATTGATATAAATCCGGGTCAAAACTCGATAAGGAGCTTGGTTATTTTCATTCAATTCGATGGCGCGTTTTAATATAGAAATTGCTTTGGGATTATCTTTTTCCAAAAAACCAACGTTGTTCAACAAAGCAGCAGACTCATTTCCCAACTTTGCAGCTTTTCCGTACCAAAATTTGGCAAGGTCGATTTGTCGATTAAGTTGGTAAGCATAACCCATCGCCGCCGCAATTTGGCTATCCTGCTTTTTGCGAAAGATATTCTCAAAATCGGTTACAGCATTGGTAAGGTCAACTTTGTTGGTTTCGCCAAGGAAGAGATAGCTCTTTCCCCTTAAGAAAAGTGCGTCCATATCATTTTTATTTTGGCGAAGCAGCAAGTTGGCGTGGTAAAGGGCATCTTCATAGCGTTCCGCTTTAATTGCCTCTTCTGCTTGCGAATGGTGAAACCAGATGTTCAATCCTGTCAAGACCCAGATTATGTTGAACAGCAATGCAACTGCCAAAAGGACGGTCGGCACAGCCACTATTTTCATGCGGTGGCGGAAGAGGACCTTCTTCATCCAGGCAGAAAAGGTGGCGGGCTGTTTTAGTTTTTCCACCACCTGTTGGGCCGATTCCGGGCGGTGTTCTTCACGATAAGCCAAGCACCGGTTGATCACCTGGGCGAAATTCCGGTCAATCCCGGAAAAGGCCTTTTCAATTGGTTCGAAAGTTTGGGTTTGTATTCGTTCTTGAATAAGTTGACTTCGGTTTGGCAGGTCGCCGGATTGGTTATTTTCTTCAACAAGGTAGGGCAATTTTCCCGTCAGCACTTCATAGAGGACAACTCCATAGGAAAACAGATCGGCTTTAGCGGCAGCCTCCGGAGAACTATTTTGTCCTCCGGAACCAAACCCAATGAGAATCTCCGGGGCCATGTATGGTAAGGTTCCCCCGACCACTCCCAAGCCTGCGTTGGACCTTCTAGAAAGATTGAAGTCCAAGAGTAATGGGACGCCTTCCTTGGTGATCAGGATGTTGGATGGTTTGAGATCCTGATGGGAAATCCCTTTCTTGTGCAGGTGATCCAAAGCGTCAGCTATTTGAACGGCAATTTTCCGAACGACTTGGAGGTACTTTTTGTTGTCAAATGGGTGTGGGGAATCTTGGTCTGTTGCGTCCCGGATGACCGAAAGAACGGGCTTGGCGGAGGCGGGGGCTTTTGCACTATCTCGAAACAATACTTTTATTATGGTCTCCAGAGTTGCTTCGCCCCGATAAGGCATACAAATGAAGCGGAAATCACCAATTTCCCTGGAGGACAGGATTGATACCACATTCGGATGATTGCTTTCGCCCAAGATTGAGGCCTCAACATCCCCCCCGACAGTGGTGCATTTCAACGCCACGGGGCGATTGGTGATTTCCAGATCTTCCGCAAGGAAAACTTTTGCAAAAGCCCCTTCGCCAAGCAATTTGATAATTCGAAAATTGTCGTGAATTTCGCCGGGTTGAGGCCATTCGATTTCCAGCAGGTCCGGAAATTCTTCAAACAAGTTGGCTGCTTTGATCGCTTTGATCAGGGAGTTTTTGATATCGCCGGGCAACTGTTCAAGAAAGGCAACCACATCAAAATCCGGGTCGAGCTCCCTTTGCTTTTCAAATTCTTCGTAGGCATCTAAAACGGCACTGGTATCGGAACGGCTTTTCATCGAGAGGTCAGCGGACAAGCCAATCAACCCATCTGCAGCGACAATGTCGGATTCCGAGTTGTCTTCCCGGTTTAATTCAGTTACCACGGCTTATTCCTTCCTCTTGTCGATTGACCAAAGGATGTTGTATCCAATATTTACATTTGCCGATAGTAAGGTCCTCATGCCTCCAGATCTAAAGCCTTCACAATGATTAGGCAAAGCATAAAGGGGGGAGCTATTTATTTTTT
>CAZPPD010000429.1:0-5566 GCA_964588185.1 uncultured Alcaligenaceae bacterium
TAAGTCGGACAAAGTGCGGATTTGCTTTTCGCCCCCGCAAAACACGGAGGCTTCGTAGATCATGGCACAACACACAGCGATACAATGGTGCGACTCCACAGAGAATCCCACAATGGGGTGCGCCGGTTGCGAACTGTGGAACGAGCATCGCCAAACGTGCTACGCCGGAATTTTGCATCGCCGTTTTGGTGGTGTTTCATCAGGTTATGCGCCGACTTTCGAGCAGGTCACACTGTTCCCAGAGCGAATGCGTCGGGCCTCAAGGTGGTCAGACCTTGCAGGTACAGAACGTGAGAATAAACCCTGGCTAAACGGCTTGCCGAGATTGATATTCGTCTCGGACATGAGTGACGCATTGTCCGAGGAAGTGGATTTTGAGTATCTTCGTAGCGAGGTAATCGAGATCGTCACCGGCGATAAAGGCCGACGGCATCGTTGGCTTTGGCTTACCAAGCGGCCAAAACGAATGGCAGCCTTTTCTGAATGGCTAAATTGTGATTGGCCAACAAATCTATGGGTAGCCACCAGCATCACGACCCAGCAAACAACAAGCCGAATCGACGACCTTTTGAGAGTTGGAAATGACGAGACGATACGGTTCCTGTCCGTAGAACCTCAATGGGAGTCGATCCACTTGGAACGCTGGCTGCCGCAAATCGACTGGGTAATCCAAGGTGGAGAATCAGGGCCAACGGCTAGACCATTCCGCATCGAATGGGCGGAATCATTGATCGAGCAGTGCCAATTGTCGGGTGTCCGCTTCTTTTTGAAGCAGCTTGGGTCCAACGTCTGGAAGGATCGAAAAAAATGCCATTTCACCCACTCTCACGGAGGTAATTGGGACGAATGGCCCAGGACACTCCGAGTGAGAGAGCTTCCAGAAGCGGCTTAATTCAGTACCGAAGACCTCGTATAACCATGTCCAAGCGTAAGAAACCAGTTTGTGCCAGCGCTCGCCGAAAAGGCAGAAGAACTCCGGGTGGGGCCGGGCGCCCCCCACCATTTTCCTGGGTAGTTTTTTCGGCGAAACCGATTCATCTGTTGCATGCTTGTTGCACGTAACCCATTTTTCACCAATGGCACGAAAGAAGCCTTGCCGCAACTATTGCAACGGCAATTCTTTATGAATGCCCCCTATAGGACTCGAACCTATAACCCGCAGATTAAGAGACAGCTGCTCTGCCAGTTTAGCTAAGTGGGCCCGACTTTTTATATTATTGGGAAGCTTTTAAGATCTGGACAAGGGCAGGGATTCCTCACCAAGGCTCGACATGTATTCCACCTTCCACTCGGTAGGCTTCCCATTTCCGGCTCGGGCCCGGAAGGGTTGCCCACGGAACGGTTAAGGAACGAACCTTTGCCAATCGCTGGATGGTTAGCGGGAACTCCGGCCAATAGCCTTCGGCTCTTTCCAACTGTTGGATTTCCTTTTCGGAAAGGACGGGCATCAGCTGGTTTCGCAAAAATTCTCGACACCCCTTGGAGAGATCTTCAATCCGAGTCGGCCACAGTTCGTAAGGCAATCCTAGCTGCCCTTTGTTGGCCATCTCGGCGACGGCTTTGCCGAATGCCGGCCATTTTCCTTGTGCGCGAAGTAGCAAACGGCGATTGAGGGATTTGCTGCGGATCAACCGTTCGCGAACGGCTCGGGGCAATTGGGCCAACGTGGTCGGTCCCCGGGGTCCCGGAAGGGCAGTGGGATAGCGGTCGGCAATTTGGACCAGCAGGCAAGGAAATTTCGGCCACTGACCTTCAGCCGCTTTGAGCTGATTCCATTCTTGCTTGGACATCACGAGCCGCAGATATTCGTTGATATAAGCTTGCAATTCCTTGGGAAAATCCTCGATTCTCGTCTCCAACGTCCGCCGCCGATTGGGATTCACCAAATCAATCCAGTGGTTAAAGGCCAGTTGCCATTTGGCATTCCAAAGTTTCTGCTCTCGGCGAATCTGCTGAATTAATTGGTCTTGCTCGGGACCTGCCAATTGGGATATTTGCCTGCGGTAAGCTTTGGGAAGCGTTTGGATCCATTGTTGTTGCCGAAGATTGCTGATGAGTTTCAAGCGAGCCCTTTTATCCGGAGCCAAAAGGATTTTTTGCCGTTCTTCTTCAGGGAGATTCTCGAGCCAACTCTCATAGCGGTGCATTACCCGAAATAGGCGGCGTTGCCGAGAAACGGGAAGCTCCTCGATTTCCTCGTTTAATCGGCGCAGGCGGTCTTTCTCCTCCTCGGAGAGCCTGACAAACTCCTTTGCTGCTTCACACAATCGCGAGTATTCCTGGGGATCGGTCTTCTGCATCTCCTTAAGCCTGGCGCGATTTTTCTTCCGTTGATCATCCGAAGTCCGGTCGGAATAAGATACCAACGGTAACAGCGCCGCAAGAAAAAGGGTGTACAGGAAAAATCGCTTCCAAGGAACCATCTTCTGCCTCGGGGTACTAATTTCCGCCACGATGGAATTGGCCATCACCACCAAAAAACTCCGGGCGATCCAGCTTCTGCAGAAATTCCAGATCCGGGATATTCTCATAAAGATGCTGGTACTGGATTACTTTTAGATCCTGGACCAGGACATTTTCAATTTTGGGCGGGTCCGGTTTTGCCGACTCCGTGGCAATCCAACTGGCCAATATAAAGCCGCCGGTCACCGCCAGCAAAATTCCGGCCGCCCAACCGATTCCCAAGGCCCAGGATTTCCAGGGTCGCCCCGGCATCGTCATCGTGACAATGCCTTCTCGGATTGCCACTCGCTCCAAGGTGCGATGGGTAAAACTGCTGGATGGCTCCGGACGCGGAAGGTAATCCAACATTTCCCAGGCTTGCTTTAGGGCATCTGCCTCAGCCCGAAAGGCACCATCCACATTGATCCGTGCCTCGATGGCATGGGAAGTTTTCTCATCCGCTTCGCCGTCCAAATACGAGATCAACTCTTCGCGGTCTTCTTCGTTTATCGATCCCATAATCCTCACCCTTCAACGTGGTTACCCGGAATCTTCCGGCGCGGAAGGAACTGCCTGGCCGTCCATGTAAATATAATCCTTGAGTGCCAATCGCAAATTCTCTCGTGCTCGACTGAGGAGAGATTTCACCGCCTTGGTCGTCATGCCCATCACTTCCCCGATATCCGCGTAGTTCATATCCTCGAATTTGTTCAGGATTACCGCCATTCGCTGCCGCTCGTTTAAACTGTCGAGGGCTTGTTGAATAATCTCAGTCAGCTCTTGGCGTTGCATCCGTTCGGTAGGCTGGTTGGTGTTGTCATGTACCAGTTGCTCAGCCGGCCGAGGTCCCAGCGGTCCCGAATCGCGAACATCGAGCGGCATAACCGGTTTTCGCTTTCGGGATCGCAAGGAATTCAAAGCCAGATTGTTGGCGATGGTAAAAACCCAAGTGGAGAACTTGGCACTGGGATGGTATTTCTTGCGTACCCGATAGACGCGGAGAAAGACTTCCTGGGCCAAATCCTCTGCTTCCTCCAAATTGCCGACCAGATGATTCAAGACCATCACTAAGCGATGTTGATATAATTCCACTAATTCCGCAAAAGCAGCGGGATCGTCCTCGCGAACCCGCAACATCAAACGAATGTCCGGATCTCGGAGAGCCATCTGTGCGCTGCTCTCACCAATCATCCGTGGACCTCGGAAAGGCAGAATGCGAAAAGAGAACCAGGGGCTTGTGGAATGCAGATAGTGGATTCCAAAAAATGGATTTGCTACTGTGGGTATCTTTTTCCCAACCCTATTTCGATTATATCCCGGCAAATCCTGAACTACATCCTGCAAAGCCAAACTATTCTTTGACTTTAAGGTAGCTATTATTGGCCCAGTTCGCAAATATTCCTTAACGGCTATTTTTCTCCTGCTGAACCACTCGCCGCCGCAATTGCCCGCAAGCCGCGTCGATTTCCGACCCTTTCCGCTTGCGAATTTTCACACTGATCCCACCGCCTTTGAGTATTTGCACAAAATGATGCTGTGCTTCTTGAGTCGGCCGCTCGTAGGGTAGTCCGGTAACCTCATTGAAGGGGATCAGATTTATATGAGCCCGCTTGCCCCGCAGGAGCCTGGCCAATTCGCGTGCATGTTCCGGACGATCGTTGAGATTGCCCAATAATACATATTCGTAAGTGACCTGCCGCCCTGTTTTTCTGAAGAAATACTCCGATGCTTCCAGGATGTTTGAGATCCCCGTCTTGTCGTTGGTGGGGACAATCTGATTTCGCAGGCGATCATTAGGGGCATGGAGAGAAACAGCCAAATGGAATTGTTTGTCGGCATCCGCCAAGCGTTGGATTTTAACAGGCAGGCCCACAGTAGAGATTGTGATATGGCGGGCCGATAATCCCAGGCCCTCTTTTGCAATCGCAATCTCCAAAGTATCCAGGAGAGAATCCAAATTGGCAAGCGGTTCGCCCATGCCCATGACCACGACATGTGTCAGACGGGAAGGCTCATCATTTTCCGGGGCAGGTATGTTCCGCAAGCGCAGCAGTTGTTCCAGAATTTCTCCGGAAGTCAAATTCCGGTCGACCCCGTTCAACCCACTGGCACAAAACACACATCCCATGCCGCAGCCGACCTGAGTGCTGATACAGCCGGTACGGCGTCCGGACTCCTGAATGAGAACGCATTCAATCAGCCGTTTATCTCTTAACTCAAGAAGTAACTTGTGCGTGTGGTCGGCAGCTTGAAGGTGGCGAACCACCCGGGTGCTGAAAGGCCGGAACGATTCCGAGAGTTTTTCCCGCAACCCTTTCGGCAGATCGGTCATCTGTTCAAAGGAGTTCGCCCCTGCTTGAATCAACCATCGGTGCACTTGGCGGGCGCGCATTGGGGGTTGCCCTTGTGATTGAAACCAGTCAATGAGGTCACCCAATGACAAGTCCAGCAATCCAGGGAGAAGTTCCTCAGGTTTGGGTTGAGTGGAAAAGGCCGGCAATTCCATAAAAGAATCCTGTGTTTGTTCAGATGTTATTTTAAACCCTGAGGCATGGAGGAGAAAAGGGGTGGAGGAGGAGAAGGTAAAGATGAAATCCCGGTTGTAACAAGTAAATATCCAGTGTTCACCGAAGGGATGCAGAGAAAATATTGGCTCTCTCCGCGACCCTTCAGCAAACTCTATTCTACAACTTCAACGCCTCGGTAATAGACCACCTTCTTTACGTTCTGTTTATGCGTAAACTGAGGAGCAATTCCCCGGTGGCACATTACAATCAGGCGGTCCCCTTCCTCGATCCTGGTTTTCAAGGGAGGCTTGGTAATCATCCGCCCATCCTGGCGTCGGATACCGACCACGAGAAAGGCACATTTTTCCTTGGTTTCCAAATCTACCAATTGCTTGTCGATCAAACTCGATCCGGGCGAGATGGTAATCTGCTCCACATTTAACCCCAGATCCCCCATTTGCTGAGCCATAGGGCCGGAAATCAGTGAATTCTCGATCAGCTCATCCACATTGGGATGGATGATCATGGAACTCACCCGTTCTGCCCCAATGTGAATCGGCAGGACAACCTTATTCGCTCCCGCCTGCTTGAGCTTCGGCTCGGTGGTCGGCACATCT
>CAZPPD010000430.1:0-5559 GCA_964588185.1 uncultured Alcaligenaceae bacterium
ACCAAAGGACCTGTTTGGTCCCGGTCACAACTCCTTTTGCTCCCTCTAGCTAGACTGCCAACAAGGCTCGTTTTACATAGCTGCACCCGGAATAGACCACCCCGTCCGCTGCAACCGGGGAGGCCACAATATTCGCTGACAAACCGCCGCACTCCCAGATCACTTTACCGTCGTCCAAATCATAAGCCCGCAGTCGTTTGGTGCCCGGAACTATCACCTGCGTTCTCCCTGCGTGCTTGACGATGATAGGCGTCGCCCAGGAGGTGATTTCATCTCGGCCAACTCGCCAGCGTATTTTGCCGGTGTGTTTATCCAGGGCTACCAGGAACGACTGGCCTTCATGGTCCCAGTTAATCACCAAGGTGTCTTCGTACAATGCGGGCGAACTGCCCTCGCCATGGCCATGCTTGGTGTTCATTCTGCCGAGGTCCTTTTTCCAGACGAGCTTGCCGTCAAAATTCAAGGCATAGATCCCGCGCGAACCAAAGAAGGCAAACACGTGCTTACCATCGGTCACCGAGGAAGCAGATGCCAGTGAACCCGACTCGTGTCCGCCTTCGTGAGGTAGCTCCTTGTGGACGGTCTTATTCCAGAGGAGTTTGCCGTCTTGCCGACGAACGGCGAGTACCAAAAACTCCTGGTGATGGGTGATCGGCAGATTATCATGGGCTCCCGGTGCACCACTATACTTGGGCTTCATGGGCTTGCCAAAAGGTCGAGCTGCCGTAAGGAAGATGAAATCCTGCCAAACAACAGGTGTGGAGTGTCCCTTCCCCGGCAAGGCAACTTTCCAGCGTATGTTTTTCTTTTCACTCCAGGTGATAGGCGGATTTGCCTTCGGTGCAACTCCGGTAGCCAGAGGACCTCGCCATTGCCCCCAATTGTCCAACTCACTGGCATGAACAGGTAAGGCAATTAGAGTGAGGAACCAAAAAGGAGTGAGCCAGGAACAAAATAAATAGCGCATATAAAGCCTCTGATCTTAGTTCAATTTCTTCCCGTTGATTTTTTCCAGCGCCGTTTTGGCAAACTCTCCCACCTCGGCATCGGGATCTTGTAAGCACCTTTTTAACTCAGGAATTGCCGGGTATGCAGCAGGACCAATTGCACCCAGGGTGATGATGGCCTTAATCTTCTTGCTTGAATCACTGCTCCTGAGTTGATCCTGTAGGTCCTTCAGGAATGGTTGAGCATGTTTTCCCAGGTTACCGATTGCTTTGCATGCCTTGAGGCTGTCATAGCTCTTCTCGCTATTCAGCCACTCTTTTAGTACGGGAATGAGCTTTGGATTCTCCGGATTCACCTTACTCAACACCTCGGCAGCATGGCGGCGAATCATGCGATGCTCATCCTCGAGAACCTTCGTCCATAGCGATGTGAGGGGGCGATCCTCAGTTGTGATCTTTTCCAGTACGTAGGCCGCAGAAGATCGAACTCGATATTGAGGATCCTCGAAGCATTGTTCGAGATTGGCGATTAGTTCATCCAAAGGAACACCTAACTTTTCCACGGGAATCCACTTTTGCCGTTAAAATCGGTAAGCATGAAGTAATGGATCGGAGGGTAATGGGTTGGAGACGGTTTGATTGGGATTCTCAAACGCCAGCAGGAGTTCTCGGGCTTCCTGAAGTTCCCCAACCTTCTTGTTGGAAGAAGGTCGCAGGTGCCAGTAGTGATCGATCTTTAGGACCAGTTCCATGTGGCTCTCTGCATTCTCCTTGGATATCGAGTCGAGTAATATTTGTGCGGCATCAGATTCTAAAGTGGCAACTGCAGCAAAAATCGCTGATTCGACCTTTGGAAAGGGCGAATCCAATCCGCGAGAAAACGAGGGGACCGTCACCGGACCAATACGCCGTAATGCCCACACTGCCTCCACTGCAAGTTGCTCCTCGGGACCCAGGAGGATTTTTTCCAAAGGTGGAACTGCTTCCCGGCCCAAATGTCCCAGGGTAGCTATAAGTACCTTTTTCTTTGGGAGTGGAGCCTTGGGAATTGCCTGGACGATGGTTGGGATTGCTGCGTATCCATTTGGCCCCATCTTTTTAAGTTGCACCAGGGCAGCTTCGGCTCTTGGGTCCTTCCGATCAATAGCCGTTTTTGCCAACTGAATTGCTGCATCATTCCAGTGAGCCGACATTGTTGGAATGGTGAGAAAACTCACCAAAAGAACTACGCCCACGGCACCTGCACCTGACAATAGTCCCCAACTGCCGGGTGAATAAAATTTCGCAGGCGGAGGAGCTTGATCCAGCAACCGGCCTGCCCTGCTGCGAATGGCTGGATTGGGATGACTTGCGTGCACCTCCTGCAAAGCCTCGTAACTAAGGAGAGCGCCGTTGCCGAACCGTAGGCTGAGTTCACTGAAAACCCAAACCAGGATTTCACCGAAAAAGAACACCAATAGTAGTCTGCTAAACAAAGTGAGCGTGCTTTCCCAACCAATGCGAGGAATGTTGTGGAGGTGAAGGTGGTACACCTCCATTATATCCAGGACATCTACAATTCTCAGGAGGTTGTCCATCGGCCACAAAAGCAAGTCCTGGCTTTCCCAAGGACGAAAGATGAATACACTGGCCGCCCAAAAGGTGATAAAGGTGATGAAGATGGTGAAGGTATACAGCCAACAGTTTCTGTCAAAGGGTTCATTGTTCCCTTTCACTCGAACTAAAGCCAGCAATGAGTAAAGAGCCGATGGTAGCAGACAACATAAAACCATTGCCATGCCAAAAATTGCCACCAAGATGAAGATGGTCTCAAAGGTCATTTGATATTGAAACTCTCTGCTGGCAAACGGGGAAAACGTCAACAGGGAGATCGCAACAAAAAAAACTACCACTGCGATGTAACCTGCTACGGTGAGTCGAAATAATAAAGTTCTGGCTTTTCGATTGTTAGTATTGGCAAGGGCTCGGGAAAGTTTGTCGATTACCAACTGATGCAATAAGCCTGCAACAAAGGTGATCAAGAATAGTCCCATCACCAAGTGGAAGGCCAAAACGGCAATGGAAGTAGTATGGGAGTGGTGTTGAATAGATTGAATTTGCCAACCATAGGCCTCGAGTGTATCCGCCGGGTCTCCGGCACGGAATCCGTGGACTAAACTGAAGACAACCCAGTCGTACCAACTCGGGGAGTTCTCATAGGTGTAGTGACCAGCTCCTAGGTGCGTTCCAATCTGAAAGAACAGCAAGGTAAACAGCAGGAACAATGTGATAGTCAATGGAATAGTAGCAATCAACTGCCTGGTTTGCAAAAAGCGGCGGAGGGCATGACCTGTTCCCACCAAGATCAAAGCTGCAGTCGTTATGGGTGCAGCGAAATCTACTACCTGAGACAATCCTGAAGCGTAGATTCCCAGCCAAGGTTGCAGCAATGCTAGGAATAATGCTACTAAAGTCCAAACCAGGGAGATGAGGATGAGATAAAACATGATTGTTTAAAACGTTGCAAAATGATTGTAATTGGATTCGCCAGGTACGCGCCTAGCTAGCTAGTGCTTTGTCACAAGAAAAAGTTGGGATTTTACGGCAACGCCGTTATCCAACGAAGTCCAGGGGCGCCGCGCATGAAGTGCACCCTGGGGAAACTTTGTCTTTACGGCAACGCCGTTATCCAGCCCAGGGTCGCCGCGCATGCGGCGCACCCTGGGAAAACTAAGCTAAGAATTTTAAAACCCCAACGGAGTTCCCAACCCAAGGTTCCTGCTAATGGGCCACCTCCAACAATTTGGAAAACCCCGTTGAGGTTTTTGTCCACTACGATACTCATTCACCAGAGATCTCAGATCCGTCAGGCTGAATTCTGGCGAATCCAGCTACCAGTTAACTCCGGTTCGCCCACTCGGGCACCTCAGCTTCCAAAAGAATTTCTTCCTTAGAGTCCGGATGCACCAACGCTAGCCGATACGCATGAAGACAAAGAGGCTTTTCACCGGGATCCAAAGTTTGGCGGTTGCCAAGCTGTTTGTCCGGCAGGTACACCGGATCGCCACAGATAGGAAATCCCAAATCCCATAGGTGCAAGCGAATTTGATTGGTGCGTCCGGTAATGGGATGGGCTTCGACTAAAGCTGTCCCATCAACGAAACGTTTTTGCACGCGAAACTTTGTTCGCGCCTCCATTCCCTCCGGGTCCGGAAGGCGAGCACCAACAATGGTGGTTGTTTCGCTTATCCGGGTTTCGCAGTTAAATTCATATTTAGGAGGATGACCTTGGCTACGGGCATAGTACATTTTGCGAACTTGACGGTTTTCAAATTGCGGTTGGACTTGGGAAGCAATCGCTTTGTTGCGGCTGAAAACAACCACTCCGGAGGTATTGGCGTCCAACCGATGATTGACCCGCAGTTTCTGCGGATGGTAAATCTGGTTGAGGAGATACATCAACGTATTGCGGTTAAATCGACCACAGGGGTGCATGGGTAAAGGAGCCGGTTTATGGACCGCTACGATCCAGTGATCCTCATAAAGAATACGGATGTCCGCATTGACCTGCGGTTCGACCGTCGCCGGGTGCAGGTGGCAATAGCGTTCCCCGCTGCGAACGACCTTGTCCGCTGCAGCCGGTTTCCCATCGAATACGATGCGGCCTTGAACGCAGTAGTTTTGCCAGGTTTCTCGTCCCAAGTGCGGATGAAAACCGTCCAGGAAATCCAGCAGCGTGAAGCGATCGAATCGCAACGGCACGTTCAGCGGACGCTGGTTGTCATAGGCAATGCTACCCGGAAGCGGAGTGGTTGCCTCACGAATCTGTTGATTGCGCATTTCAATGAGGTCTTTCATCTTCACCTGGGGTTCCTGGTAACAGCGTGGGCAGGACTTGCCCATGACATATTTGTCCGATTGCTGCTCTTCCACAGTTAGCAAGGCCCGGCAGACAAAACATTCCTTTAGCTGAGATTCCTTGAGTTGCGGATCCAAGGAAACCCGCTGGTCGAAAACAAAGCACTCCCCCTGGTAATGATCCCCTCCGCATTCATCGAAATACCTGAGAATACCGCCATCCAGTTGCCATACCTTTTGGAATCCGGCTTGTTCTAAAAACGGTCCTGCTTTTTCACAACGGATTCCGCCGGTGCAGAACATGACTAATGGTTGTTCCTTTAAATCTTCGGGAAGAGCTTTTATTGCTTGGGGAAAATCTCCAAAATGCGAGATGTTTAGATCCCGGGCACCTTTAAACGTGCCCAGTTGCACCTCGTAATCATTCCGGGTATCTAAAAGCGTCACAGGTTTTCCCTCATCCAGCCACTGCTTGAGTTCTTGCGGAGAAATCTTGGGGGAAGTTTTTTCGCTCGGATTAATTCCATTAACCCGGAAGGTGATGATTTCTTTTTTGACCCGTACCATCATTTCTCGGAACGGCTGGTAGTCGCTAAAGCTTTCCTTGACGGTCAGATCCGCAAAGCGGGGATCCTTTCTCAGATAACTGAGGAAATTATCGACACCTGATCGGGAACCGGCCAGGAAGAGGTTGATTCCTTCGAGGCTGATTAGGATGGTTCAATTGAGGCAATTCTCCAAACCCCGGCTTTTCATGGAGTGCATCAGTTCCTGG
>CAZPPD010000431.1:0-5542 GCA_964588185.1 uncultured Alcaligenaceae bacterium
TGGGCGGTGGTGATTATGACCACGAAAGTTGTTGATTTAATTTTCTTGTAGCGGGCCGTAAATTGGGAGCTGCCGATTCGGAAGGTCATCTCCGGTCCCGGTACGGTTTCATAGCGGCGGTACACCTTGGTTTTCAGATCCATGGCATAACTAAGGATCCGACTATCGTCAGGTTGGACGTTCAAGAGGCGACTGTCTCCGGCATAGAGTTTGGAGTCGTAGATGGTCACCGGACCTTGGGGCAAAGGATGGCCGGAGGTGTTCTTGATCTTTACGGCCAGCAAAGGATGGCGTTTGTGAACGGCGGCATTGTAAATGCTGACCTTTTCCCCCTCGATGTTTGCCTGGAATACCGGCAGCATGGCGGAACGCTGACGCCCTAATGTCACATCTTCACGGATGTGGAATTGATGGAACTCACCGAAGTCTCCCGCCGTGGCAACGGATTCAACTCCTTGCTGGAAGTTCATACCGGCGACCTTGCCTCCAACTTCGCGAGCTTCTTTCTGAGCACGTTTGAGTTCAGCGCGGCGTTTTTGCAGTTCTTGGTAAGTGAGGCGTTGCTTATCCTGAATGGATTGGGCGTATTGTTTCTGCAGCAGATTGTTCCAATGCTGCTGGTAGCGATTGCCCAGCATCGGCGAGGTTACTCCCGGCAGGGTGCCGAAAGGGTCGAGCTGACCGCCTTGGAAATTGAAACCGCCCCCCATGTTAAAACCACCTCCGAAATTAAAACCACCCCCGATATTAAAGCCGGCACAACCGGCACCGGGACCCATCTGGTTATTTCCGGGATTAATCTGGTTGGGTAAGGCAATGTTGCCGCTGTCAACAGGCGGACGCAGGGAAGCGAATAATTCCGGTTCCACCTTGGGTCGGGGCACATACAAAGGCTGGTAGAGATCCATTTCGAAGGAGATTGGTTTTCCGGAAACCAGGGTCATGTTGACGTCTTTCCAATCGGTGTCGGTAGCGTTGTCGATCAGGGCCCACCCTTGAAGGAAGACCTTGCCTTTGGGGTCCATGCGCAAGCGGTAGGTCATTTTCCAGATGGGTTGCTCGAAGACATATCCCAGACGCACCTGACGGGGACCTTTGCCGGCGAAGTTGACGCTCACCGATTTCTTTTGCACATCGTGAGCGGCGGCGAGGACTTTCAAGGCCGCTTGAAAGTCATTCTCCAGGGCCGGGTCCAAGAACCTCACACGCCGCACACGTTCGAGTTCGATACTCTTGATTCCATCAGCTCCACTCAGATTGAGGAAATCACCCGGATTGCCATTTTTACCCGACGCACGAGTCTCCATGCCAATGATAGTGCCGGATACTTTCGCTTCGGGGACATTGGGATTGGTAGAGAAAGTGATTTCGATTTCCTCCCCGCGGGCTTGGTTGAGGATTTCGCCGAAGGTCGGGTTGCTCGACAAATCCAAAGCAAAACTCTGCAGAATCTTGTCGATTGGAGCCTGACTTTCATAACTCACCACCCCGACACGGCCGCCGTTTTGATCTTCGAGCACCAGACTTTTCAAGAGATCATTAATGTCGCTTCGTGCGAAGGCAAAACGGATGGTGGCATTGTCTTGGACCTGCCCTTCCCGCTGAAAGTAGGCAAGGCCGCTGTCAAAAAGGACTATCTGCCGGATCGGCAAAGGGTCAACCGCAGTTTTTTTCGGGGTTGAATCGCCCTTGGGCAACATGGGATCGTTGCCATCCCCGGAAAGGCTCCATTGCGAAGCGATACAGCCTACCACGATCAAGACCAGCAGAATCATGAGAAAGTACTTGCGACGCATTTAGACTCACCTCCCGGATTTTGTTGGTAATAATTTCCCTATAGGTCATAGCATAGACTACGCGAAAGGGGTAATTGAATGAAATGAGCGTTCCTGTTTTATTGCAACTCCTGAACCCCTGTAAAGGTTGGGTTTGGCTACACACATAACATCCCAGACAACGAACGCGGGCCGAGGTACGACTTGCGCGAAATTTTACAAATGATACAGGTAGCTCCCCCCAAGATGCAAAAACTCTGGGTTTATTGAAGATACTCAATTGGTTGAAGAATGGTGAGCGGAGCGGTACAACAGACTTCAAATCAGCATAGAAAAATATACTATTGGGGAGAAAGATGGCTTTTTTTGTTCAGATTGACAAAGAGTTCAGTAAGTTCTTCATCAACCTGGAAGACATTACCACGGTAGATTTCTACGAGGAAAAATCGGTGGTTTCCATTCATATGATTTCCACTCCCGATGAGAAGATTCAGCTAAAGGGAGACCAAGCCAAAGCATTTATGGAGAGCTTAAACGAATACAAAAACCACATTCAGGCCCAGCCGGATCATTAGTTGCATTTTTTTCAGCCGGAATTGCTTTCCAATTGATTTTTTCTTCTTCTGACAATTTCGTTAAGTGTTAACGACCTAGGCGAGTGGTAACTAGCAGCATTACATACGGCTCTCAACAGAATATTATGGAGAGAAAGCCCACCTGCGCCTTACCTGGTTCTTCGAGCTTTTGGTGGGCAAAGAATCCGCTGATGCTACTCTCGGCCGGGCATTGCTACGGGGGGGACTTGGACATCGCCCCACTCATAGGCACGGGGGGAGAGGTCTTCTTGGGAATTCAAAGCCTGATCCCAACTTATTGACCCGCCGGTGTAACAGGCCATCCGGCCCATGATTCCCATGAGGGTACTCTTTGCCATGTACTCCCCGTTGTTGATGGGATTTCCGGTGCGGATGGCATTAAACAGGGCGTTGTGCTCCAGCTGGTACATGCTGGGATCTCGGCGGGCTTGACCCCGAGGGTAACGCCATTCATTGGCTCCGGTGATGGAGTGACCCATCACATCGACTCGGCCTTGGGCGCCCATTACGTAATCTTTGACTTCGTTGTAGCAGCCGGCTTGCTGCCGGCAGTAGCTGAAAGCTTTTACGCCGTTGGCATACTCGTAGCAAGTGGCCATGTGGTCGTAGATATGACCGTGGACTGAACCGGTGCGGACCTGACGGCCGCCTAGTCCATAGCAGCGAACAGGATATTGGTCGCCCATTGCCCATGCCATCTTGTCGAGACTATGGACGTGCTGTTCGACATTGAAGTCGCCGGAGAGCCAAGTGAAATACAACCAGTTCCGGACCTGCCATTCCATATCGCTCCAGCCTTCTTGGCGTTGGCGGACCCACAAGGTTCCGGTCAGGTAGTTACACTGCATGGAGACGATATCACCCACGGCTCCGTCATGAATTCGGCTGAAGGTTTCGCGCATGCCTCGGTGATAGCGCCAGCACAATCCCGAAACAACGGATAAGTTGCGGCGCTGGGCGTCCCGACAAGCAGCCAAAACCCGGCGAACGCCGGGGCCATCCACGGCGACCGGTTTTTCGGCAAAAATATGTTTGCCGGCTTGGACTGCGGCTTCAATGTGCTGGGGACGGAAATGGGGCGGAGTTGCCATGAGCACAACATCCACGCCACTGTTGATGACTTGCTGGTAGGCATTGAAGCCGGTGAATTGCCGTTCCTGAGGAACGTCCAATTTGTCCACAATGGCGCGATCGCGGCGAAGGGTCGCCAGGCTTCGGTTAAGGCGATCCTGAAAGGTATCCCCCATAGCATGGAGCCGAACGTTGGGATCGGCTTTCAAAGCGTTGGTAGCGGCACCGGTTCCGCGTCCGCCACAACCGATGAGGCCGACCTTGAGAACCTCATTGCCATCGGCATGAACGAATGGAACGGTGGCAAGGGATACCGCGGCTGCCGATGCGGCCGAAGTCTTCAGGAAATCTCTGCGATCTGTGGATTTTGAATCCGTACTTTGTGTCATTTCCATTACTCCCAGGAAAATTTGGGGGGTGGCAAGTTTTGGTGAGTTGTATTCTAGTTTACCGGAATCCTCCTTTTGAGCAAAAGGATTTCATAGTTGGGTAAGATTGGGTTAATGTTTAGGGAACCTATTTGTGCACTTGTAATTTTGGTGGCGTTACCTCCGATGACCAGCCCGGATCTATCTCGGTTTTCCCCGGAAGATAAGCTTTTTCTCACGAATCTGAACAAGGTTTATTGGCCGAAGGAAGGCTACACCAAAAGGGACATGATCGAGTATTACAAGGAGATCTCTACGGTTATTCTGCCTTACCTGAAAGATCGGCCGCAAGTACTCCACCGTCATGTGGATGGCCATCAGGGCAAGGAATTCTTCCAACGGGTGAGTCGCCATGCTCCCGGGTGGGTCCCCGTTGTGAAGGTGCCATTGGAGAAAGGGCCGCGGGATTATCATCTGTGTAATGATTGGCCCACCTTGTTGTGTTTCGCCAACTTTGGTTGCATTGAACTGATCCCTTGGAATTCGCGGTTACCGAAGATTGATCGCCCGGATTATATGGTGGTCGATTTGGATCCGGAGGATGTTCCATTCCAGAAAATAGTGGAGACGGCTCAGGTCGTTCGCAAGGTTCTGGAAAAGGCAGGAGCGGAAAGTTACTGCAAAACCTCCGGGAAAAGGGGGTTGCACATCTACGTGCCGGTGGGGCAACAATACGGCCATGAACATGTGAAGTTGTTCGGGGAATTGATCGCCCGCATGGTTCATAAGCAACTCCCGGATATTACCAGCATGGATCCGCGTATCGAGAATCGACAAAACAAGATTTATCTGGACCATACCCGGAACGGACGAGGTCAAGCTTTGGCAGCCCCTTATTGTTTGCGGCCGTACCCGGGAGCCCGGGTGAGTGCCCCTTTGAAATGGTCGGAAGTACGCAAAGGATTGGACCCCAGCAAATACAACATAAAAACCATGGCAAAGCGCCTGGATAAGGTTGGTGATTTGTGGGAGCCGGTGTTAGGCCCGGGAGTTGATATGCAAAAGTGTTTGCAGCGGCTGGTGGGGTAGGCAAAAGATATTTAGGCTTATTGGCGAAGCCACAAGGAGCAGAAAGCTCCTCCTCACTCATAGGAAATGGCTTCCGGAATTCGTTGCCGGACCGCATATAATGCCGGACCCAGTCCCGCGAGGGTAGCGAGCAACAAGGCAAAAGCCGCAATGATCAGGGATTCGGTCCAGGGGATATAGACCGGGAAGAGGTAGCCGCATTCCTCCAACATGACTATCTGGAGTCCGTACCATTCGATGGGGATGCCAATGACTAGCCCGATGATGGTTCCAATGACTCCCATCAGAGCCGCTTCAGCCAAAACAGATCGGACAACTTGAACCTGGGAAGCTCCTATGGCTCGCAGAAGACCCATTTCTCGCCTTCGCTGCAGGACGGAGATCATCAAGGCGGTGACTACTCCCAAGGCTGCAACAATCATCACCACAATTTGTTGGCCGTAGGCGATGCCGTACAGACCTTCGATTGTGCTATCGATTTCTTCCACGAGTTCTTTGCGAGTGTGAGATTTGATGCCGAATTCTGCACCTAGTGTGCGATTTATGGTGCGGGAGATTTCTTTGCGTTCTTTCGGGGTAGGATCTCCCTCCAAATAAACATCTAAGATGTCTACATTGGGGTCATTCCAATGGCGAAGGAATT
>CAZPPD010000432.1:0-5510 GCA_964588185.1 uncultured Alcaligenaceae bacterium
GAGTATCTTTTGTTTGCCGACGCTTTCCTACCATTAGTTGTCTCCGCCGACTTCTCGGTGGCTAAACCAGAAGGAGCGGTGTTGGTCGTGATTGGGAGCTGCCGGATGCCCCATCCGTGTCAGGGAACGGCCACTGGGACCTAGAACCGGGAAGAAACAGGGACGGGGATACCGGTCGCTGAAATGCCAGCGGAGCTTTTCTTGGCCCGCCAGTTGAAAGGAAACCTGGTCATCCGGCTGAGCCACAATCTGCACATTGGGCACCTGATATTCCGGCATGGGCAACTCCTGTAAATCAATTAGACCCTGTCAAAATTTTTGAGGGGTACCCAAGCTAGAGTAGTGGAAAAGGGGTCAGGTAAATTTGTGCAAAACACACAAAGGGCCGTTCCGGCAAAATGTACCTGATCCCGTCTCCGCCACACCAGCTTGAGCACCCCTCTTGCAGGGTCTTCAAATTATCCGGTAATTGCCTGGATATAAAGAACTATTTTGAACGTAAGGATTTAACCACCATGCGAGCGGTTCTAGCCATCTTTTTGTTTCCTTCCTTGTCGCGAGCGATTTTCACCAAGTCGGGCATGGCGGCTTTTCCGGCGGCTCCCATGCGGCCGATAGCAATCATGGCTGCGGTTTTGACGGACACCTCTTCATCCTTCTTTTTGAGGATGCTCCTCAACAGGACGACCGTTTTTTTCGGATTTCGCCCAATGCGCCCCAAAGCTTCAATTGCAGCCCCTCGAACTCCTGCTTCTTTTTCCTTAACGGCTGCGGACACTAATACCGGAATAGCCTTTTCCACATATTGAACGCGGACTGCACCCAATTTGCCCAACTCCCGGGCTGCCGTTTCTTTTTCTTTGGCCGTTCCGGATTTCAGGTCTTGAATTGCCTTGGGAACCTGGGATTTTCTCAACAAAAATCCACCGGAGCTTACCTGAGTCATGTAGACGCATCCCGCGACTACCCCAACAACAATAAATGTTCGAATTGCAATTTTCATATCTAATTGAGCCTCCGTCTTTGAAGAGGGACGAGAGTTTCAGTTCGGGAGAAAAGGTACGTTTAGTGCGAAGCACCCGAAGAGCCGTTCCGGTTAAATGTACCTTACCTTTTACCCGAATATTCAACTGGAAACACTAGTTTACACCCTTTGATTTAAGAGACGAAGAGAAAATCAGTCTCTTCGATACAGATTCGTAAATAGGACGACAATTATGCAGGTTTAGTTCCCGGTATCCTTTGGTTAAACAGAAAAAATGGGTAGGGATTACCCCGCCCAACGAGAAACAAAGTAATAGGTAACAACTCCGTCTAATAATGCATACTCCGGTTCCGAAATCTGGTTAACTCCCTCCGGCGGATGAAGTTTGAGGACTTCCCGGTCGGCTAAGCGCCGCAATCCGGAATGGTAATCGGTAACTGTGAAATCCGGGTTCGCTTCTTTGATGGCTAAAAACATTTCGCCCAGAGAACAGGGAGTGGATTGACCAACTTCCTGCCGATGATCGAGATACTCCAAGGCTTGCAATGCCCAGGGGACCGATTCGGTAATTTCCGGAGCTAACTTTGGAAGAGATGCCTCTGCTTTTTCCAGGGCTTGATTCACCCGCTCGGTTAATACTTCCAGTTGGTAAGCCATTCGTTCCACTTTGTCCTTCAAGGCCGAGGCAAGATTTTGAACGGAATTATTGATCTCATCCAGTAACACCGGAAGGCCTTGGTGGGCATTTTTGAGTAAGCCTTTGAGCTCCTGCAATGTGGCAACCGGAGAATCGTTCTGGTAAACAAACTGGACTCCTTGGGGAGTGGGTTTCACCCAATCCTGATTATTTTTCCCTTTCGGCTCCGATCGGACGACTTCCAACAATCCTTCTCGAATCGCCCGTTCGGCAGCTTCCCCGTTAATGCCGGTTCTCCCGGAAAATATGCCTGGAAGTCTACCGCTTTTGAAGAGGCGTTGTTCTTCGGGTTCCCGCATTGCCCGTTTTAACGCTTCCAACAGGGTGGCAGTGATTTTATCCATGTTCTTTCCATGAACTGTAGTCAGAACCCCGTCCGCAGAATAAAGTGAAGTACATCGCACATTTTGCGGATTCCAGCAAACTTCACAAGATGGATTCGGAGTAATGAAGCCAGGACAACCAAAACGAATTCTCAGCGGCGTGCAACCTTCCGGAAAATTGCACCTGGGAAATTACTTTGGGGCAGTCAAACAGCATATCGCCCTGCAAGATGAAGGCACTTGTTTCTATTTCATAGCCGATTATCATGCTCTGACTACCATACAAAATGCCGAAGCCTTACGGGAAAATGTTCTCGGTGTGGCCTTGGCTTACCTTTCCCTCGGATTGGACCCCGCTAAGGCAATTTTCTTCCGCCAATCCGATGTGCCCGAAGTAGCCGAGCTGGCTTGGATATTATCTACGGTGACCAACATGGGGTTGTTGGAAAGAGCTGTTTCTTACAAGGAGAAAGTAGAAAAAGGGATCGAAGCCAGCGTGGGGTTGTTTACCTACCCTGTCCTGATGGCAGCCGATATTCTAATCTATCGCTCGAATCTGGTTCCGGTGGGAAAAGATCAGGTCCAACATTTGGAGATGACCCGGGATATGGCCGGGAAATTTAATCTGACCTTCTGCAAAAAAGGCAAAGAAATATTTCCTCTGCCGGACTATCGCCTGGATAAGGAATCCAAGGTACCCGGAACCGATGGTCAGAAGATGAGCAAATCTTACGGAAACACGATTGAGATTTTTGCCGAGGGGAAGGCTTTGAAACAACCGGTAATGGGAATAAAAACCGATAGCACTCCTATGGGGGAACCGTTAAACCCGGATACTTGCAACGTGTTCAGTCTCTACAGTCTATTCGCCACGGATGACGAAAAGGCTGCCCTGGCCGAACAATACAGTACCGGAAGCATCGGCTACGGCGGAGCAAAGAAAATGCTTAAGGAGAAGATTGAAGAATATTTCCAACCGGCACGAGATAAGCGCAAAGAATTGGAGAAAGATCTGAACCAAGTGGAAGACGTTCTAATCGAAGGAGCCAAGAAAGCTCGAACGGCAGCGCAAGAAACCATGGAGTTGGTTCGGGAAGCAACAGGGATGAAAGGTCGGCCGATTTTCTAACTAAGCAACCTTTTCTGAAGTTTGTCGGCCAGCTTTTTAGCTCATCAAAAGATGATTCTTTGAGTTTTTTCTTTTCGGTCGGTGTTTGTTTGAGGAGTTTTTGATAAACGCGAATTTGGTCAATGAGAATCGCGAGTTTAGTTTCCGTTTCCTGTTCAACTTTTCGTCTTGCAAGTTGTGCTTCACGTCTCGCTTGTTTGGCTTTTTGCTCCGCTTGTTGGACTTTTTGCTCGGCTTGTTTGGCTTTTTGTTCCGCTTGTTGGGCTTTTTTACTACTTCGCTCCAACGCGTTCATCCAATTTAACTGATCGCGCTTGGCCTTCTCGCGGGCTTCATAGCGTTCTCGTTCTTTTGGGTCGAGGCTTACCATTTCTAAGGCCCTTAATGCTTGTTGATATTCCGGAACTTTCAGTTCCGAAGGCAAACGATTGTAATCCATCCCCAGTCCATTATTTAGAAAATATAGCCAGGTTTCCAGGGCATCCTCCAAATCCTCGGTTGGTTTTTCGAAGAGGGATAATTGCAGCAGATGGATCTCCATTAAGTCCGAAAACTGGAGTTGGGATTCAGGATTCCAAAGATGAAAGAGTAAATGAAATTGCCCGGGTTCGGCAAAGAGAGCACCATCCAAGAAACAAATCGAAATGGTTAGTTTTAAGAGATTAAAATCTTCTCCTGAAGTGACCTGCTTGAGATAAAGATCGGACCAATAGTAAAGAATCCTTTTGGGTAGATTCGGTGCAATTGCCATTTGCATTTCCACATTGAATTCTCGCCCTTTTTGGTCCCTGGCTTTAATATCCAAGACTACTTGTTTGTCGTCGACTATCTCTTTTTCCGAAATGGGGTTGCGAATCTCTACCGATTTAACCCTTTGTCCTGAAGGTGGATTGAGCACCGCATTCAGCAAATGAATTAGAAGGTTGGTGCGTTTTTCGCTTCCAAATATATATTTGAAAGCATAATCATTTTTTGGATCGGCGACGAAATCCATAGTGGATAAGGGCGACAAATATTGGGAACAATAGTTATTATGCCATAATGTATAAATTACCTTCGGACAAATGGAAACTTAAAGCCGGAATAAGAAATTGCTGCCTACCAAACTCACCACTTGGCTTTTTGCCTTTGGACTCCTCCCTCTTTTAATCGAAGGAGCTTATCGGCTCATCTCCGGCGGCGATCAACAATATGTGGTCCCGGCATATGTTGGAGTAGGGACTCTTGATGGCTTTCTGTTTTTGCTTTTCTTCCTGGATGCTTTCCTCAATTTCCGCACCTTGAGGATGAAAGTCCAACGAGAACGCCCCGCCCGATTATCCGTGGGCGTACCCAATGACATTCCCATTCGCCTGGAAAACTTTACCGGGCGAAGTCTCACCCTAATCCTCCGAGATCAGCCTCCGGCTTCCTTTTCAGTCAAACCGCCACAGTTGGAGACAGAGATTATTCCCCACGGCTGGGTACGGATTCACTATGAGTTGCTGCCGACCGATCGTGGGAATTTTGGTTTCGGGGATATATTTGTGCGCTGCTTGGGAATGCTCGGACTGGCTTGGACGAACCACCGCTTTGCGGCAGCGGAATCTGCTCAGGTATACCCCAACCTTCTGGAAGTGCGTGACTACGAGGCCCTGGTTCGCACCACCCTGGTTCGCACCGGCGGCTATCACAATCTCCGCATTCCCGGTGCGGGCAAAGAATTCAGCCACTTCCGCGATTACACCGTGGATGACGACTACCGTTACATCAATTGGAAAGCCACAGCGCGACGGGGCAAACCAATCTCCTCGGTCTACGAAAGCGAGCACAGCCAAGACATCATCTTTTGCCTGGACATTGGCCGGATGATGGCTGCTCGGGTGGGGACCTTAACCAAGCTGGACCATGCCATTAACGCGGTATTAATGTTGACCCATGTCAGCCAGCGGTTTCAGGATAACCTGGGGTTGTTGGTGTTCTCCCATTCGGTTCACCTCTACCTGCCCCCCACGAAAGGGAGAGCCCAATATGCTCAGTTCTTGCAAGCGCTCTACACTATCAAGCCGGAATTCTGCTACGTCAATTACCGCGAAGCATTCGAGCATTTGATTTCCCGTCATCCCAAGCGAGCCTTAACGATGGTGTTCACGGACCTGTTGGATGATGTTGTTTCCGAAGAGTACCGCGAAGCCGCCAAACTCCTAAAGCGATTTCATTTGCCGCTAACTCTGGCAGTCGCCGATGTCCCTCTCCAAGAATTGGCCCGGCGCAGTCCGTCGAATGTGGATGAACTGTACGATATCCAAACCGCCCGCGACCTCCTGCATGACCGAGCGGACATGCTTCGAAGTTTGGAGCGAAATGGCATGATGGTTGTTGATACTGTCCCCGACC
>CAZPPD010000433.1:0-5499 GCA_964588185.1 uncultured Alcaligenaceae bacterium
CGAACAAGGGCACCGTCGCGGATGTTGAAGAACGCCTCCCCTCCGTCCCCGACGAGGATTTGCGCTTGATTGTCCCAAAGGGTGTCCAATCCCGTAATGGTTGCTTCGGAGGCGGCACCTGTCCCGATGATTGCGGAGGTGCTGCGCAACTGACCGTCGAGCAGCGTGAACTTGCCGTTGTTGACCTCGACCCCCGGCACGGACGCCGAGGTCGCTTGGGCCGTCAGGTCCGTGTTCGTGAACCGCACGTCGGCGGAGGGATCGTTGCCGATGACCACCCGCTCGACGGTGTGCTCGCCGACATCCACGGTGTACTGGGCCGGCAGGCCGAAGACGGCGACCTCCTGAGAGCCGGGCACTTCGCTGGGGTCCCAGTTGTCGGCCACGCCGAATGCGCCCCCGTCCTCGTTGTTCCATTGGATGTCGTCCCCCTCAACCGTAATGTTGAAGGTGGTTGTATCTTGCGCCTGCGGTGTGCCATCATCCGTGACGACAAGCGTGACGGAGTATATGCCGGAAGGCTGCCCTTCAGTTGGTGTGTAATTGAACGCGCCGGTGTCAGGGTTGATCGACATGCCGGGGAGGGCGGACCCGGGATCGAGGCTATAGAGGAGGGTATCGCCTGGGTTTGGGTCCGTGGCCATTGCCGTCAGATTCAACGTGTTGCCGGCACTGACGGTCTGGTCGCTAATCAGGATGAAGACGGGGGCCTGATTCGGCTCGGAGAACTTGATCGACACATCCACCTTGGAATCGGCGGCGATGGAGCCGTGGACCAGCGCGTTCGCCCTGAATTCGAGACGGTATGATCCGGGCTCGAGAGTGACGGTTTCGTCGATCGGTGAGACGAACGGTTCTCCGATCTCGCTGAACGATGATAGCGCCCTCCGGAAACGAAGCGTTTCCGGACTGGTGCCGCGATCCCAGAGCAGGAAGTCAGACGAATTCCCGGTGTTGCCTACCGAGTTGATCACGCTGTTTTCGCCCGTGATGCTCGCGATGACGGGGCTGTCGGTCACTTCAAACCGGATACCGATTCTGCCCCAAAGGAGGGAGCTAGTGACTTCCGGGTCGTTCACGTCGTGCCCCGTCGCTCTGACCGTCACATCGAGCGTGCCGACCTCCCCTACCGGCCCAGGCTCGTTCATCACGTTGACGAACACGTTGGCCTCCCCGGTGTTGATCGAGTTCACGCTCAGGGTCTGGTCAATGTTGACAGGAACTGTGAGATTCCTCGGGCGAATGGTGTCCAACTCATCTTCCGACCCGTTGGGGTTTCGTCGGACGAGGAGTTGGAAGAAATCACCACCGAATGGGCTCGAAAGCCCCACTTGGCCCAGGTTCACCGCTGGCGCGGTACGCGGTTCCAGCGGCTCGAGTGTAGGACGCAAGCGGTTGGATTTTCGCTTGCGAGGTTTTAACCATTGAGGAAAGAACATTGGGGTATCTCCAGATTCGAACAAGCGGACATTCGATCGAAACCTAGGTGAATTCGGGTGCGCAGAAAACCCAACTGGATAGAAAACAGATTTGGAAAGTAATATTTGCTAGAAATAGAAGGATTTGGATTTTATCTTCAACTTCTGGAGAATTCAATCCAGTGTTCACTTTTATGAGGTTTTTTCCTTTTATAATATCATACCAATTTTCATAGTATTTGTACCTGATGGTGAACTATTCGTTGAGGAACTTGTACCAGAAGAAGGAGACAAAAAAAGGAAGGAAGAAAAGGTGTCGGGACGGACGCAGCTCTTTTCCGTCATTTCCGTTGTTGGCAAACCCGTTGTCAATGAATGCTAAATCCAGCCAATCACCGGTCGAACGTTGACTTGCGTTGTCAATCAAAGCCAATGTCGTTACTTGACCTCGTCCGGCGTTAATCCCACCGTCAACTTACGGCTTTTTAACGGTCAGACCACCAACTGCAATGCACCACTAGTCCGTTTTGGTTTCCTCGCAGTAAAAGCCAATCACAGCTTGCACTGCCTTATGCCATCTTTCCATCCGCCTCTTTCGTTCCCCGGGAGCCAGCTTGGGCTCAAAGGTCTGGACCTTTCGCGGAAGGTTCAGCAACGCCTGTTTATCCGGCCAGAATTTGACATGAAGCCCTGCCAAGTAGGCCGCTCCCAACGCCGTGGCCTCACTTTCCATCGCCTGGATGACCGGCAATCCCAACAAATCCGCCTGAGCTTGCAGGAACCAGGCATTCCGTGCCATGCCCCCATCGACTCGCAAGCTGGTAATAGGCCGGCCGGTATCCACTCCGGCGGCTTCCACCAAATCGGCAATCTGAAACGCAACTCCCTCCAAGGCAGCCCGCCCCAAATCCGCTGCCGTGGTCTCTCGCGTCAAACCGAAAATGGTGCCGCGTACTTCGGGAACCCAGTGCGGCGCTCCAAGGCCGACAAATCCCGGAACAAACAGGATCGGCTGATTCAGGTCGGATTGTTCGGCGAGCGCTTCCACCAAAGGAGCAGACGCAAACAGCTTCAACCCATCCCGCAACCATTGCACAGCAGCTCCAGCCACAAACACGCTTCCTTCCAACACATATTCCAGCTTTTCACTCGTGGTCGCGGCAATGCTCGCCAACAGGCGATTCTCCGATAGCTTGAGTTGATCTCCCGAATGCACCAAAAAGAATGCTCCCGTCCCATAAGTGCATTTGGCATCCCCGGCGGCAAATCCGCACTGCCCGAACAAGGCCGCCTGCTGGTCGCCTGCGACTCCGGTAATCGGAATCCCATCGGGGAGGAAATCAAGGCCCCGAGTTGTTCCAAAATCTGCCGTGCTCGGCTTTACCTCGGGAAGCATTCCCACGGGAACCGAAAAGAACTTGCACAGATCCTTATCCCACCGGCAATTTCTCACATCCAGAAGCAAAGTCCGCGAAGCATTGGTTACATCGGTGAGATGGTGTTGCCCGGAAGTCAGATTCCACAGGAGCCAACTGTCCACCGTCCCTGCCAGCAACTTTCCGGAATCGGCTCGTCCATAAAGATCGTACTCCTTCAGCAACCAGTTCCATTTGGTCGCCGAAAAATAGGGGTCAAGCACCAGACCTGTTTTCTGGTAGATCGCCGCTTCCTCTTGATGATGGTGCCGGCAGAAATCCGTGGTCCGCCGGTCCTGCCAAACAATAGCCGGGCCAACCGGTTTTCCATCTTCCCGGCTCCAGATTAAAGCTGTCTCGCGTTGATTGGTTAGACCAATGGCAGCAATCTCGTTGGCCCGAATTCCGGCGGATTGCATGGCTTGAGGAACCACGGAGGCAACCGAACTCCAGATTTCGCTTGGGGCATGTTCCACCCATCCGGGCTTGGGATATTTTTGGTTCAGTTCCAGCGAAGCAATGCCCACACTTTCCCCCGCTTGGTTATACACCACCGCTCGGGTACTTGTGGTGCCCTGATCGATAGCCAACACATACTTTGCCATGATCGCCTCGGATTAAGTTTCACTTTTGATTTCAAAGGTAGATGGGAATCCAAATAGCCAGTTCAAAATTATCTTCGAAGAGCCCAAATAACCTTCCAATATTACTAATTTTTCAGTTCATAGCGATTATCGAAAATGTTGGGAAACCGGTACTTGCCAACATTTGCCATTCCCAGTTCGACTCAAACCAAATAATTGCCCTAGAATAGTAATGAGGAATTCCAAGTCTTCCTCCATTGCACAATTCCCGGGAGAAACTTAATGGAAGACAGCCGGACAGAAGATAAACGGAGTAGCTTTCCGCCCCTGGAAAGCTGGTCCATGCTTTACCCACCCCCCGAAGAACCCAAACAGCGGGGGATAACTTGGCTTGCTTGGACGATCATTCTGGTCTTAGTCACCTTCACTATTGTTCTGAACCAGTTTTTCCGAAAACCCGCAGCAGTAGAAGGCAAAACCGACCAAGTCGGCTCGATTGTGGGAGATAAGCAATCCCGGTACCTGGTCGGAGCCGCTAACCTTCTCAACACAGGTAAGGAGGAGTTCCTCAACCAACTAGCTTACCTGAAAGAAGGAAATTGGAACGATAAATTTCGCTATGTTGTTTTTGTCGGCGAAATCGACAGTCCGGAAAAGGCCTTGGAAGAACTCAATGCCATCGGCAAAAATCTCTTCCGAGAGAAAAAAGACATCAAACCGGCAGCCGAAAAGACCTACACCATTCTGCAAAATCTTTACACCGCCTACAGCAACAAAACCGACCCGGAATCCCTTTCCGCCGAACAAAGTGATTTGTTGAAGTCTCAATTGGGTTGGGCAGGCCAACTGGCTCTGGTTCCGCCGACCAATGGGGATGAAGCCCATGAGGAGGCGCGTAGCGAAGTGCTTGCCGAGGCTTATCAGACCTTCATTGCCACCCTATTGCTTTTCGTCGGATCAATCCTGTTCGGAGTCGGCGGTTTTATTTTGCTGGTGTTTTTGATCATCTTTACGCTATCTGGCTACATCGGCAGCAGGCTCTTCATGAAGCGAGGAACCAGCGGCATCTACGCGGAGACTTTTGCCGTCTATCTTCTGTTATTCTGGATTTTGCAATTAGGCCTGCGAGTGGTTCTCCCCTTTGTCCCCGTTATCCCCCTGATGATTGCCGCCATGTTTCTCAGCCTGCTGGCTCTCGCTTGGCCCGTAATTCGAGGAATTCCCTGGTCAACGGTCCGCCAGGAAATCGGCCTCACCTTCGGCAAAAATCCACTCAAGGAAATCGTGCTTGGCCCGGCAACCTATATTATGAGCTTGACCTTCTTGATGATCGGCATCCTCATCATGCTCGGGATTATCTTTGCGGAAAAGTTCATTGCCCATGGAGGAGATGTGGATTCGATCACTCCGGATGAAGGCACGGCTCACCCCATCATTGGATTTTTCACCGATGCCAGCTGGCTTGACTATGTGATGATCTTTTTCCTGGCAAGTGTCGCCGCTCCCATCGTCGAGGAAATCATGTTTCGCGGAGTCATCCACCGCCATCTCCGGGAATCGACCGGGAAGCTGGGGATCGCGTTGAGCTTCCTCCTCAGCTCCCTGATCGGCAGTTTCATATTCGCCGCAGTCCACCCGCAGGGGCTCATTGCCATTCCGGCCCTGATGGGATTAGCCATCGGCTTTACCATCGCCCGGGAAATCCGGGGATCTTTAATCCCCTGCATGATCGCCCACGGAATCAACAACGGCTTAATCATCTGCTTCCTGATAATTTCCCTCGGGGGGTGACAAATATTTGCATAGTATGGACGGCCGGCTTCGCGTCGGACCCCCCCCGCACCACCTTGCCGGCCCCAAAAGACTACCGAATTGAAATCGGCAGCAAAGCAAAAACTGCCGACGCTCCGCGAATGCGATAGGTCGTTTCTGGCGTGTTCTCGGTCATAAGTCTATTACAGGAAAATATAGCTGTGTTAAGCTAAAACGAGCGATGCTTGATTATACCAGACGTCATCCGGGTACATATTGTGAATCGTTGCGGGGTGGGCTACGGTTCCCATCCGATTAACACTGTGGAGA
>CAZPPD010000434.1:0-2967 GCA_964588185.1 uncultured Alcaligenaceae bacterium
ACGTTTTTTTCGATCATTTAACTCTTTTGATATCATAGATTTACCAAAAAACATTATTTTTAATGCAATTTTCCTAAATTATTATCTTGCATTTTGATATTTGAAAAAATATATTCCCTGGGATGAATAGAAATTATTTTATAAATACTTCTTAAACTCCTAGTATTTTGCATTTTTTGCTTATAAATTTTTCTTTTCCTTACTCCCTTTAAAACTCCTTACCCTTAATTTAAATCAAAACATTTTTTTAGCCCCCTTACCCAAACTTTCTGTTTTGGAGATTGCTCATGTTTCACAACTGGATTACCTCTCTGCTCGGTTTCCGTCGATCAACTTCGACGAAACGCAAGCCGATTCGCAAGAATCGTAAGCGTTTGCAGCTGGAAGGGCTGGAGAGTCGGGTCGTGCCGGCGTTTACGGGGACCCTATCAGGCAATGCAGTGATGTTCACGGGCCAGGCACATTCGGCCGGCACTGTGACCTTGCTGCAGGGTGCCACAGGCAACCTGGAGTACGACGTAGGTTCGGGATTCACAGATCAGTTCGCCGGCGGCGCGACCATTTTGGTTGCCAACATTACTTCTCTGTCCATCACTGGCAACAACAAGAAGGACACAGTCGACTTGCGGAATGATCTATCCGACTTGACTGTCGACATCCAGGTCCGAGGGGCTGGGGACACCGATACCTTCCATTCCGGCCCGCAAAACGTCAAGTTCCTCTACAACGGCACCGGCAATGGCTACGACAACTTCGCCACCAACGGCACTGGCACCAGCACCGCTTTGGCACAGAGCAATGGGACCGAAATCGGCCTTGGAGTGAACTACAACGATGGTGTGGACATCATCGACTCCGGCACACACACAGGTGTGACCGTGGGTGGAAACGGGAACAATACCACCAACAACTGGAACTTCAGCCAGACGGAATTCATTCACGCTCCAGGTGCTGGCGCTGGCGGTTCGTTGTCGGACTACATCATTGTCAACGCCAAAGACAAGAACGACACGATCACCACCTCGGAAAAGGACAAAATGGTAATCCGGGGGGGAAGTGGTGACGACACGTTCCACACCGGAAGCCAGGACGTCACCTTCCTATACAGTGGCACGGGCAACGGTTATGACAACTTCGCCACCAACGGGACTGGCCACAGTACAGCCCTCGCCCAAAGCGTTGGGACCAGGATCGGCCTCTGGAGAACTTACAGCAACGGTGTGGAAACCATCGATGCTGGCGGTAACACTGGCGTGACCGTTGAGGCAAATTCGAACAACTCTACGGATACCTGGAATTTCAGCCAAACTCTGTTTGTGCACAAAGATGCGAACGATCTCATCGTTGTTAAGGCGCACGACAAGAACGACACCATCACTACCTCGGAACTGAGTGAGATGGTGATCCGCGGTGGCAAGGACAACGACACGTTCCATACCGGCAGTCAGGACGTCACGTTCCTCTATAGCGGCACCGGCAACGGCTTCGACAATTTCGCCACCAACGGAAGCGGAACTAGCACTGCCTTGGCACAGAGCGATGGGACGAAGATCGGCCTCGGCAAAACTTACAACAACGGTGTGGATGTCATCAGCGACGGGAGCAACGCCAACGTAAAAGTGGTTTCAAGCACCAACAACAGTACGGAAAACTGGAACTTCAGCGACACTGATTTTGTCAGTGGAGCGACAATTGAAGCAATCGAGCTGAATGACAAGAACGACACGGTCACGACATCGCTCGATCGCAGTGCAGCCCTGACCTACAACGGCGGATCCGGCAACGACACTCTACGCCTGACCGTCGACTCTTCCGAGGTAACTGCCTCCTTCCTCACAGAGCTGGCTGATTACAAATCGCAACTTGCCGCCAATGATTTCAGCACGCCGTTCACATTTGCGAGCCTCGGTGATCTTACCGTGAAGAACTTCGAGTTCGTCGAAACCGAGTTCTTCTTCGGCATGTTCAGCGCCGAGTTCGACAATGTCGTCATCGGCACCAGCGGCAACGACACCATTACCCCGGGCTTTGTCTCAGCAGGTGTCACTGGCATGCCCACCAGCGGCAGAGACCTCATCCTCGGGCTCAATAACAACGACACGATCGATGGTGGTGGCGGCAATGACATCATTATTGGAGCCCACGGCAACGACGACCTGACCGGCGGATCGGGGAATGACTTTTTCCTCTACGACGGAACGAACAACGGTCACGATACCTTTACAAACGGTTCCGGCACGGACACGATCGTTGCCGTCAACCCAAACACAACGATCGGTTTGGCCTCCGGTTTCGCCGATGGCGTCGATGTCGTTGACGGATTGAACAAACCCAGTGTCAAGATACTTGGCACAACTGGCAACGATACCTTCAACTTCACCAATGTCGAGTTCATCAACCTCGGCAGCGATTTCGAAGTGGATGGTAACAACAACAACGACACCATCACCACTTCAAGCATCTCGAACGTGAGTTATCGAGGTGCCCACGGCAACGACAACTTCATCATCAACAACAGCCCTGTCAACTCAACGTTCCTTTACACTGGTACCAACAACGGTGAGGACAGTTTCTCCGGTAACGTGGCGATGGATGGATCGGTGCACACCATCCTGGCCGAGGCGGATGGCACCCGGATTGGCTTGGCCAGCGGCTTCAGCGACGGTGTCGACGTGATTAACGTCGCCAATCACACGGGGGTTGAAGTGCTTGGCACCACAGGCCACGATACGCTCGACTTCACCCATGTCGAGGTTACCAACGATCCGGGCGACTTCGAGATTGACGGCAACAACAACAACGACACCATTACCACCTCAAGTAAGTCGGACGTCCGCTACCGCGGTGCCCACGGCAACGACAACTTCATCATCAACAACAGCCCCGTCAACTCGACGTTCCTCTACACCGGCACCAACAACGGTGAGGACAGTTTCTCCGGTAACGTGGCGATGGATGGATCGGTGC
>CAZPPD010000434.1:3067-5497 GCA_964588185.1 uncultured Alcaligenaceae bacterium
ACACCATCCTGGCTGAGGCGGATGGCACGCGGATCGGCCTGGCCAGCGGCTTCAGTGACGGCGTGGACGTGATTGATGTCAACGGCAAAGCGGGCGTGGAGGTGCTCGGCACGACCGGCCATGACACCCTCGACTTCACCAATGTCGAGATCATCAACGATTCGGTGGGTGATTTCGAGATCGACGGCGGCAATAACAACGACACGATCACAACATCCGTCAAGTCCGCGACCAGATACCGTGGCGCCCACGGCAATGACACCTTTATTCTCGACCCGAACATCAACGATGCTTTCAGTGCGGATGCTACATTCCTGTACGCTGGAACCAACAATGGCTTGGACAACTTCGTTGGCAATCGACGCAACGAGGGTACTGACTACACGATTCTGGTCGAGACCGATGGGACAGTTGTTGGGTTAGCGTCTGGGTTCGGCGTGGAGGTAGTTCCGAACATCGGCGGCCCCACGAACAGCGTCGATATCATCAATGTCAACAACAACATGAACGTCACCGTGAGCGGGACGACTGGTCACGACACTCTAGACTTTGGCCAGGTCAAATTCCAGAATTTTGACTCGACCTTCGAGATCGACGGTGGCAACAACAATGACAAAATTACCATCTCTACAGAGAGCGGTTCTACAGGCCTGACCTACATAGGCGGCCACGGAAACGACAGGTTTTTTGTCAGCCAGATCCAGAATGGAGGGTTCAACGATTACTTCGGCGGTTCGGGCACCGACAAGATCGTTGTCACCAACAACGTAACGACTCTTGGCCTCGGCGAGACGTTCGGCCCCGCTAATAGCATTGAAGAGATCTTCACGAACAGATTAAACGTGAAGATTGGCGGCAGCAATGTCAACAACGTCTGGGATTTCTCGGCAACCGCAATAAATGGCTTCCGTTATACCTCGGGTAACGCAAATGGGGTGTACCCCGGTCAGGGTGATGACACAGTCACCTTCGCGTCCAACCTCGGTGATACGGTCGACTACTATGGTGATGGGGGAGACGACACGTACATCTACACCACCACCTCAAGTAAGGCTCGAATCTTCAACTTCAACAGCCAATCGAACGACAAGATCGATTTCACTGCCCTAGAAACTTCAGGGGACCTTACCGGGTCAACGCAAGACCGCCTTGACCAACTCGATGCCATTACAGTGGATGAAGGCAACAAGGTGCGGATCAATCTGGACGATCTGGATGCTGCCTTTGCTGAGGTGCTACTCTTCGACGCATTCCTTGGTATCCAGGGCAAGGGCGATCTGGACTTCATTGACCCAAGCGACGATTTCATCGTCTAGAATTCCGATAGGAAACTGTTGAATTGCAGTCCCTCAAAGCCTCCTCGCCACGACGCGAGGAGGCTCTCTTGTCCTTCCGCCGCGAATGTCCATGGTCGTTGGACATTCCTCAATCCCAGCCTGGATGCTCTCCCCCAACTTCTTCCAAAGGAGCCGAACGTGTCTCGTAACTGGATCTCTTCTCATGACAGTTTTCGCAAACCGACGAAGCACCTCCGCAGGCAGCGTGCGCGACTTCAACTTGAAGGTTTGGAGAATCGCGTGGTGCCGGCAGTGTCCTTTTCTGTCAATGGTACGATGGTTGACATTCAGGGCACCATTAACAACGACGACATTAGAATTCGCGGCGATGGACCATCCGGCGATCAACTCGAACTCAGCACTGACGGCGGTAGCACATTCAACCTTGTGGGGATTGCCGTTCAAGATGTCAGCAAGCTCACCATTGATGGAGATCCTGGAAATGATCGGATCGACTTGTCGCTGCTCTCCGGTCTAGGTTCTGCCGCAGGCGGCACTGAGGCAGAGGTGACTCCCGACGGCGGCAACGACGTTCTGTTCTCAACGGCAGATGGAACGACTAGATACCTGTACTCTGGCGGCGGGCAAGGTTTGGACCGGTTCCGGAACAACAACGCCTCGAACACGACGATTATCGAGGCGAGATCTCCGGCACCGGTCGGATTATGGATCGACTATGGGACCAACGCGAGCCTTGGCGGAACCGATACGGTCGACATCATCACCAACGGCGGCAATGTGGGTGTCGAGATCATCGGCAATCAGAATCCCTCGGCGAATGGCGGAATCAATCAGACGTGGGACTTCACCAACACCGAATTCCGAGACGAAACGCCGGGCGGTAACAGTCCCATTATTGTCGACGCCCACGGAGGGAACGATCGAGTAACCGCTTCTAGTGTCTCCGATAGTTTCATCCGCGGTGGCGGGGGCTTCAACACACTGACAGCCGGCGGCGGAACAACGACTACCACGTATCTCAACAATGCAGGTGCTGCGTCCGGCTTCGACACGTTCCGCGGCAACACACCCGACAACACGGTCATTGCCATGGCCGAGAGGAAGGGGATGCGCCGCGGGCCGTCGCGGTCGA
>CAZPPD010000435.1:0-2789 GCA_964588185.1 uncultured Alcaligenaceae bacterium
AGACAGCATCGAAGACAATCCCCGAAGGTAAAGCTCCTTCTCCAACTACGGCCACGCTGTGGCTATCAGTCCGTCCTAAGATCTCATCCCCTACCTTTAATCCAAGAGCAGTAGAAACACTACAACCTGCGTGTCCGGTCATGAACAAGTCATAGTCACTCTCGTGAGGATTGGGATAACCCATTAATCCGCCGCGGGTACGAATGGATTCAAATTGGCCGTAGCGGCCGGTTATGAGTTTGTGGGGATAAATCTGGTGGCCGGTATCCCAAATTAGCCGGTCCTTGCTGAAATCGAAAGTTAAATGCAATGCCAGGCATAGTTCCACTACACCCAGATTGCTGGCAAAATGAGCCGGCCGAATACTAAGCACTCGAACCAGTTCATCCCGCATCTCCTGGGTAAGCTGCAATAGCTCCTCTTCTGAAAATTGGTGCAGATCTGCCGGCGACTGAACTCGAGACAATAATTCACTCATCAACGGGATCCTTTCTGCAAGCTCATTCTCACATTCCTCGTGAGCGGATGGAAGAAAGAAACATTCCCTGTTGCTGAGTATAAAAGGGAAATCTTCCAGCCGAGTAACCAGGAAATCCTAATTAATCCCTGGGAATACCTTTTCTCAATTCCGAATTTAATGATCACGTTCCAAAACAAAACAAAACAGTAATTTTAACATTGCCGCCGACTCTCCTAAAGGAAGAAGACATTCATTTCCTTCCTGGGCGAGTTCTAGTATCCGTTGGCGGCTTTGATCTATTCCCATCATACCAGGAAAAGTCAGTTTTCCCCGGCCGGCATCTTTATTCACACGCTTACCAGTAGTTTCCTCAGTCCCTTGAACATCCAACAAATCATCGGTGATTTGAAATGCCAACCCAAAGCAGCGTCCGAAATCATCCAATGCCTTTTGCAATGCCGGGTCGGGACCATTTGGCTCTTCACCTTGAACCGCAAGCAATCCGAGTTGTAAACAAGCTCGAAACAAAGCCCCGGTTTTGCGTCCATGTAAGCCGACGAGATCTTCGAGTTTTCCTCCTTGACGCTCCCAAGCCAAATCTTCAACTTGGCCGCCAACCATTCCCGCCGCCCCCGACGCCCGGGCGAGAACCTTGCAGGCTTGGGCCGCAGTTTTCGCCGGATATCCCTCCGCCAACACTTCAAAGGCGTAGGTTAGCAAGGCATCACCTACTAAAATGGCCATTGCCTCATTAAATTGTTTGTGGCAGGTCGGTAGTCCTCGGCGGAGATCATCGTCATCCATGGCCGGGAGGTCATCATGAACCAACGAATAAGTGTGTATCATCTCCACGGCACAAGCCGCAGGCAAGGCAGCACTACCCGTTCCATTGCAGGCTTCTGCTACCATTATTACTAAAATAGGCCTCAATCGTTTTCCAGGAGCCAACAAACTATAGCGAATAGCTTCCATTAAGGCCGTAGGGCACCCTTTTCCTAGGCGATTCAGGGATTCGCGGAGACTTTGGTTCACCAGTTCTTGTTTTTCCTGGAAATAACGTTTCAGGTCGTCGGCCAAATTTAAATCTCCTGGACCGTTTTAGCCCGATTTGTTGATCCAACCAACGGTTCACTTTTATTGTGTATTGCCGTTTCCATTGCCGGTAGCAGTATGACCAAACGGTTTCAGGAAAGGCCGGCCTTCTTCGGACTGTCCCGTTAGCTTCAATATTTTTGCCTCAGCCTTGCGGAGTTTGCCGTAGCATTGTTTTAGCAGGGCTACTCCACGCTCATAACGGGAAAGGGATTCTTCCAAGTCCGTTTTCCCTTCTTCCAGGTCACGAACAATCTTTTCCAATTCGAGCAAGGCTTCTTCGAATTTCAGATCATCTTGGGTTTCTTCAGCCATTCGGTCCTTGGATTTCTTCTAACTCATCGAAGGAGTTCTATTTCCCAATTTCACCTCAGAGAGCACATAAACCACAGGGATTACCCGAGTAGAAATATTAATTTTCCCTCGGTTGGTAATTGCAAATTCCGCCATTAACGCTGTGACCTACGTGATCTCTCTGTTTATTTTCCGGCCGGTCATCTAAAACAACTCAGGCATATCGGTTGGTGGTGGTGGTTTTCGTGATTTTCGTTTCGGACCAACAGCCCGGCTTTTCACTTTTCCTTGTTCCAGTAAAGTCTCCAAGAGTTCTCCGGGACGAACTTCCTGCGGATCGCGAAGTACCTTTCCACTGGAATTTTTGGTCAGGCTATAGCCTCTGGCCAGGACATTCAAGGGACTCAAGCTCTTTAATTGAGAAGCCATTAGTTCCACTTGCTTGTCCGCCCGGTCCAACCAGTGTTTTACGGCTCGTTGCAGCCGACCATACAAATCCTCAAGCCTTTTGCTTTTTTCTTTAATCTGCTCCAGAGGGTTTCGAAAAACCTTGTGCTCCGATAAGCGATTCCAGCGTTCCCAGGCTGACTTTAAACGAAAAAGTAATAATTCTTGCAACCGGGATTCGGAGGCGATGGCTTCAATTTGTTTTTCTGCCCGTTCCGTCCGGGATTTAATTCCTCTGGTAAGACGGAACTCCAAGTCGTCCAACCGGCGGGCTTTTTCATGGATGTGCTCAAAAGGCAGACGGAATACTTTATGCTGGCAAAGTTGCTCCCATTTCTCCCGGGCAATCTTCAATCGAAACACCAGCAGTTCTTTTAACCGGGTTTCCGTCGCCGCTAACTGATCCAAGATTTCTTCCCGTTCGGGAACCACGACCTCTGCCGCTTCGCTGTGCGTGTTCGCTCGTTTATCCGCCACCAAGTCGGCGATGGTTAAG
>CAZPPD010000435.1:2799-5495 GCA_964588185.1 uncultured Alcaligenaceae bacterium
CCAATTCATGACCAACCGCCGAAATAATCGGGATGTGGGAATCAAAGATGGCCTGAGCAACTGTCTCTTCATTAAAGGCCCATAGATCTTCGAGGCTGCCGCCGCCTCGGCCGACAATCAGAACATCGATCGGCAAATAACATTGATTCAGTCGCCGAATCATCGCCGCGATGTCCTCTGCCGCTCCTTCTCCTTGAACTTGAACCGGACAAACCCAGATTTCTACGGCAGGCCAACGTCGGCTAATGATCTCCAGCATGTCGCGGACGGCTGCTCCCGATGGGCTGGTCACCAAGGCAATCCGCTTGGGCAAAGGGGATATTGGCTTTTTGCGTTTGCGATCAAAGTAACCCTTGGTAAATAACTTTTCTCTCAATTGGCGAAATGCCAGTTCCAGAGGCCCTATTCCCTTTGGTTGAATACCCTCAATCTGAATCTGGTACTCGCCCCTGGGTTCCCAGACCGTCACCCGCCCAAGAACAATGACTTCCATTCCATCCTTTAAGTCGAATGGCAGCCGGAAGGCCACCGAGCGCCAAATCACCGCCCGCATCTGGGCATCGGCATCCTTGAGAGTGAAATACAAATGACCGGATCTTGGAGTGGTCAGATTGGAAACTTCTCCGGAAACCCAAACCGAACGAAACTCACCTTCCAGCAAGGATTTGATGTTCCGGGTCAATTCCCCGACCGATGGAACCTGCACAGTCTTTGGTGCTTTAACCAAACTCATGTTTTGTTTACTCGAACCAAGATCATCGGATCTCCCTGCTCATCCGTCATATTCCTAAGAATCCGCAAATCCGTAAAGCTTTGCCATTGTTCCAGTTCGGATCGCAACAATATACAGTATACGGGACCTTGTCCCGTTGGTAACTGCTCCGGAGATTTCAATCGCCTCACCGTCCTACCGTAATAGAACATGATTCCTTCATCTTTTATTCGAAAGATATACAAAATTTCCCTAGCGGGAACCAGCTGGGACAAAAGTTCTCCTTTGGCTTGGGGTTGGCGGTCCCAGGTTCGCTTGGGAACAACAAGGTGGACATATCCTATCTTCAATATCACCCAAAGGATAATAGTTCCAGTTAAAAAACGCATGGGATCAAACCAGCGGGTTCGCCAGGACCAGTTCTTGTTCATCAGGGCGAAAAACACCAGCGCCGCCAAACCCGATAGGCCGGGAAACAATGGGAAGCTGTGGCGGGTGGCGTGCTCCGTGGGAAAGCAAAAAAACAACATACTTGGCCAGACCCAGCAGTGTAATCCTTGCAGGAATCTTTTTTCCCGGTCATCCCAAAGGCGATAAAAACTCGGTGCCAAAGCCATCAGGGCGAAAACAGAGAAGGGAAGGGTGGCCAGTATTAACTTCGCCGGATGGAATACCGCTTCGAACCATGGATACGGATATGGGGAGTAGCTTGGGACTAACCTTTGCATTGCCTCCTGTTGAATGGTTCCGGCAAAAACCGTCCACCCTTCCATGGCGATGGCACTGATGGCCCAAATCAAACAAATGCCGGCGGCCAATAATGCTGCGGATGAGTGCCTTGTACCCCATAGTAACCGCAATTGTCCTCGCCACCACAACAAAGAGATGGCGGTCAAGTAAAAGAAAACAGGCGTTGTCCACTTGGTAAGGAACCCGCCAGCAACACAAATCAGTGACAATATCCACCAGACCCAGGCAGCTTTGTTCTCTTGGCTTGCGGACTCTTCTTCCTCCAGCGCTCGGAGAAAAAACAAGATGGCAGCGGCAGTCCAAGTCACCTGCAGCATATCTATTTCGGCGGACGATGCTTTTTCCAGCCATAAAGGGGACAGAGGTAAAATCAAGGCGGCTAGGAATCCACCGGTTCGCCCCAGTTGCCGGCTGAAATACCAGAAGAAGAGGAAGACGGTGATTGTCGCCCCGATTGCCGACGGCAGTCTGGCCGACCACTCGGTAACCTGGCCCCATGGCCAACTGCAAAGGGCAATGGCCGCATACATACCGGGTGGTTTGGTGAAGAGCGGTTCGCCATAGAGATTCGGCACTATCCAGTTGCCACTGCGAAGAAACTCGGCAGCAATGATGGCCCGCAGGCTTTCGGTTCGCCAAAATTCGCCAACCCAGATTCCGTAGAAAAACAAGAAGCCGCAATAAAGGATTAAGAGGATTACCCAGAACCAGGTTTTGGATGTAGGCCTGGAAATGAATAGTAAACTCTTGCGGCAGGTTTCTGCCCAAGTGGTGGTTTCTTGTGGCGGGCTTTCAACCGACGGCATCTGCAGCCTCCATGCTGCTGTTGAGTGAGATAAATGATTGGAGAATTCTACCAATGATGGTAAATGCGGGGGAATAGGAATCTTAAGTTTTCATCTTCCAGTGATCGGTTTCCAGGAAGAAGTTATTCTTGAAAAAGTTCTTTGGGGGTCTTTACCACTGCCCCGCCAGGTGGTTGAATCCCCAAACTGTGAGCGATTATTGCCGCGGCAGCTTGAGGCTGAACCAAGTCCTTGCGAATTCCCTGACGAATTCCGGGACCATATACCAGTAGAGGGACATGAGTGTCGTAATCATGCGGAGTGCCATGTGTCGTGGTATAGGGACCTGTATTCCGAGCTAGAATCGGTGGTGAGAAAAAGTAATAAGGCTCCGGAACTACCATCACATCTCCACTGGCATCAGGATAAAAGGAGTTTCGCACCTTCTC
>CAZPPD010000436.1:0-5492 GCA_964588185.1 uncultured Alcaligenaceae bacterium
GAGCCTAGGTGGTTGTTAACTACGAGCAGGTCTGCTTTGATTTTGTTAAAGGGACTAAGGCGCAGAGCTCCTCGTTGAGGTGCATACCCGGCAATATGCAAAGTTTCAAAAGGGACTATGGCTCCATTAATTGCCAGCCTACGTCCCTCTCCGGAACCGGAGATGGGCCAGTCATCTGATATTTTCCTTGTCCCATTTGCCAGGAGATACTGCGGATGGTGATCCTCTGTTAATCCTGACAAATTCGCATGGTTCGAGATATAAGGAACCATCACAAATCCACCCGAACCTGAGGAGAATTGCAAAATATAGGAGTCAGTTAAGCTACCGACAAAATCGTGTTGGTCCTGGATTCGATTGGTTAGTGGGAAAGCTGAAGGCATAGGTATCTTCTCATTTAGGAATTAAGTCAGGATGGTAGAAGCAACCTTTCCAGGTGCTAGGAAAATAGATTTACCTGGAAAGGCCTCTTAGATACTTTAGGTGACTACTTCTTTAACTTCGGGGATGTTGTAGTCGCCGGCCGGGCCAAACCTTGGTTTTAGACCTAATGCCACACAACTGGCAAAATTCGAATGGGCGCTGGAGGTCAGGAGTCCTCGGACGTAGCGTTTCGACACCTCTTCAGCTTTGAGATTGACAATAACGACCTTATTATCATCCGTTCCCCCAATGGTACTGATGCTTTTGTCTGGGATGTCTGAAACCCCGGAGCCAAAGCCGCTGACATCCGACTCTTCGATCTTGAAATCGATGCTGCCGCTGGAATTGACCACACCAACTTGAAGGATAAAGGCAACCTCCTCAAATCTGGACATATCTATCTCGCCAGTGTCCGGGGTAAGGCCATTAACATCTTTGGGATCAATCTTGCCGACAATTCCGGCTTTTTCTGAAGGTTGGGAACTCATGTTTTAGTCTCCATATACGTGTTTGTTTTGGTCAAAGAGTTAGAAAGCGGCGGTAAGATCTTTCAATCTCACCGCCAAGGGAGGTCCTCAAACAAGGATAATACCAGGACCTTAGACACCGGAAAGAAGGCCGACGAAGGGGGAAAGGGTAGTTGTCCCATCTGCCAATGTGACCTTATCCCGGAGCCAAGGTTGACCGTCGACCCGGGAGACAAAACGCCACACTCCTTGGTTATTGAGGAATGCCACATGCTCGCTGAAGGCTATTTCTACTTGTTGCCGATCTCCCAAGAGGTAGTGGCGGAGGTCGAGGAGGAGGACATCTCCGAGGGAATCGATAGCCGGCAGTTTCTCTGTGGTCTCAACGGGAATACCAAACAGAGACATGCGCGGGCGTTCCCGGGCATTGTCGATAAAGACCACATGCCCCGCAGCGGTGTCGGTCATCGTCAGCAACTGGGGAAGAATGGTTGGGTGAACGGCCCAGACCGTATGAGCTGGATCCCATCCCGGAAGCAAACGGCTAAGCATGTTGGCAGCGTCTAGGAGGTGGAATTCATTTTGAGCAACTCTGCTTATTTGCACCAAAGCATCAGCATTCAATATGCCCATCGGTTTGCCGACACCATCTCCACGCAAGAAAGCGTAATCCTCGTACCAGGCAATCGCTCGGCCAAAGAGAGTCAGCAGAAAGGTTTCCAGACCTACGGCATTATCGGCCAACAAAGTATTGGAGATCTTTGAATACCCCATTAACTCGTGGTTGGTGAGCTCCACTTGTTTGAAGGTGGGTTCTGTTTCATTGATGTCGCCTGCTTCTTCGGTCCAGCGAGCGACAACGCCTCCCAAGAAAGCGGTATCGCCCGCAGTAGTTGGAGTCGTGACATCAAGGACGGGAACCTGAACACTCTTCCCCGCCATCGGAACCAAGGTTGCCCGCTTGCGAACGATTGCAGCTTCGGTGGCAAAATTCAGCAACGATGGCATGAATTCCGTAGGCACGGTATATCCGCCTTGGGTTCCGGTTTGGCTGTTCAGTGCTGCTTTTGCCCCGACATTTTCCCAATCCGCCCAATGACTTCCCATTTCCTCCAATGCTTTGGCGTCGCCCCGGCGAATTGCCAGTAGGTAGCTCCCAAAGGTACGGTTGGGATCACCGCTATTACCGGCTCCAAAGATAGCAGGGATGGCATTCTTGCGGGATTTTGTTTGCGCTAGGGCAAATTGTTTGAGGCTGCTGTCGAAAGCAGAGTTTAAACTCTTGGTAAAAGTGGAAAGGATGGAATCAATCGATTTTGTGATGACCGGAGATAGCAGATCCTCCTCGATCTTGGCAGCTATGCCTTTTTCGACTAAGGTATCTGCCACCTTGGGATCCACATCGATGCGGGCACCAGTAGGTTGGTTAAAATACTCTTGTTTTAGTTCGACAAACATAGAAAAACCCTCATGTCTAGTAGTGAAAAACAGGGAACGATTACTCGGAAAAAAAGGACTTAATAATAGCCATTCTCACCTATCCTCTGAAGGATTCTTGAACGGCATGCGACACTTGTTGCGGAATATTCAACGTGGCAATTCGGCGTTCAAGAGCTTTTTCAATCTCCTTGAGTGCGGTGAAGGAAACAGGGGGAATCGATCGTACAACCGGTCCATTCCATCCCAATGCCTGGAGGTACTCCTTGGGAATGTTGAAGTTCTTGGAAACACTCTCCACCACCGCATGCTGTTGAGCAGGAAGCAATGCATAGCCTATAATAAATGGTAGTGAATCCCGATTCCGTTATTGGAGGACTACCCATGCCCGCCGCTAGAACTAAGAAGCATCCCGGCAAGCAAACCACCGCCACCGTCGCCTTCTCCTACGTTCGCTTTTCCAGCCGCAAGCAGCGCGAGGGGGACAGCGAGCGGAGGCAAACCGAATTAGCTAAGGCATACTGTCGGCGTCGCGGCTGGACGCTGAGCGACAAGACCTATGAGGACCTGGGCGTGTCTGCTTTCCGTGGTAAGAACGCCTTGGTCGGCAACCTCGGTGAGTTTCTGAGGGCAGTCAAATCTGGTACTGTCCCAACCGGCACCGTGCTAATTGTTGAGAGCCTTGACCGCATTACTCGGCAGGGGATTGACGAGGGGTACGACTTGATTAAACGCATCTTGAAGGCAGGAATCTTGCTGGTGACCCTAACACCAGAGCGAGAGTTCGACGTGAGTGCCACCAAGAGCCTGAGCAAAGGAGCGTTGGAGATTCAGTTAATTCTGGAACGGGCTGCCGAGGAGAGCGAACGCAAGAGCGAGCGGATCTATGCGGCATGGGAGGGCAGGCGGGAGAAGGCACGACGAGGCGAAGACGTCCTAGTCGCTGGAACACTGCCCGCGTGGGTTGAGGAAAGAAACGGCAAGCTGCGGCTCATCCCCAAACGGGCCAAGGTGGTGAAGCGTCTCTTCCAGCTGGCGGCGAACGGTTACGGGCGGCATCGCATCGCACAGGCGTTGAAGGCGGAGGGTATTCCACCGTTCGGAGGGCAGGACAAGTGGCCCAGTGGCACCATCGGGTTCATACTGACCGACCGTCGAGTGCTGGGGGAATACCAACCGCGTAAACGGAACCGCCAGTTGGACGGGGAGCCGATTCCGAACTATTACCCTCCTGCCGTCACCGAGCAGGAATGGCTGGCGGCGCGCGCTGGCATGAACCAGAGACGCCGTACCGTCAACCAACATCGCCCTTGGACAAAGGAGGAGGACAAACTTGTGAAGAATCTCAAGCTCAGTGTGGCCACTGTTTCAGCAAAAACGCAAAGGACTAGGAGTGCTGTTCACCAAAGACGGAGCAAGTTAGGTTTGACAGAGAAGCAAGATCGACAAGGTGTAGGAAACTTCGTCAACCTATTCACAGGCCTAATAAAGAACGCAAGACCGCCGCACGATACTTTCATTGTCGTCTCGCGTATGGACGGCAACGGTCCTAGTAAGGCATTACTCAACAGCGCCCACGCCGCTGGCACGGCACCGTGCTCCCTGTTCCAACTAGCACCGTTTGAGAGGGCGGTACTCGGGGCGTTGTGCGAGGTGGACCCACGCGAAGTGCTGCCACCCCAGAAAGACCCCGGACTTGGCGAGTTACAGCAGTTGCAGACCTCGCTGGCGGGCGTCGAGGCGGAACTGTCCGACGCCGCCGCATTCATGGCGGCAAACGGGTTCAGTGCGACCATTGGCAAGCGCATCGCTGTTCTGGAATTCCGGAAGGAGGAGCTGGAGGCGAGTCTGTTGGACGCCAAGGTTAGTGCTGCTTGCCCGGCGGAGGCAGCATGGAAGGAGTATGGATCACTGGTGGATGCGTTGGAGCAGGCACCCGACCAGCGCGACGCCCGACTCCGTTTGCGTGCCATCTTGCGTCGCGTGATTGCTTGTGTGTGGCTGCTCATCGTTCCGCGCGGGCGTGACCGTGTAGCCGTAGTGCAGGTAGACTTCGCCGGGGGTGCTCGGAGGTCTTACCTGGTCTGGTATCACCCAACGAGGAGCAATGGCAGGGCAACAACGCCGGGGTACTGGCAGGCGCGCAGTTGGACCGGCGAGCAACTAGGCAAGGCGATGATGCCCAAACAATTTGACCTCCGGCATGCCGAACCCACCATCATAGGCGAGGACGACGGGGGCCGCACCGCATGGGTAGCGGGTTGGCAAGATGTTGAGCAAGACCTTCTGGCGGCGGATATTCAAGACCTGTTTCCCGGCCAGCGGAACCCGCTATAATTCATTTATCCTTGATCGACTCCGCCCGTCACCGAAGTAGTGAGCGGTGGCGGCGGGTCGATCTCACTACCGAGGAGTATCATTATGTCCGACGACGACAACTACCGCCAGCTACGTCGCTGCGGTTACTGCGATGGCCCGACCCAGCACGACGACAGTTCCGTTTGGTGTCCGAAATGCAAAGATGGATTTCAGTACATTGCCACCGCAGTGGGATTAAAACAATACACGTTGACCGTCGAGCAGCGCCTAGCATGGACGCAGTTGATGGCAATCCAGACACCACCCACCGAGACACCGGCACCACCACCAAATGAACCCAAGCTGGATAAACTTAGTGTAGCCCTTGCACTGCTGCGTAAGCATCCTGATTGGAGCGACAAAAAAATTGCCCAAAAAGCGAATTGCTCGCCGGCATATTTGTCCCAGAACAAAACTTATCGAATAGCGCGCGACGCCATCAAGGGGTTTGGACAGGAAACGCAGCATAGATCAAGTCGGTACCGTGGTACCGACATGGACGAGTATGACGACGACGAATTTTAGGTCATTCATTTTCGCATTTTTTCCCATTTCTTTCCCGGCGGGTTAATTTTTCAGTTAATCCGCTTTTTTTCTTTTCTAGCTTTTTATGCGGCGAAACCGCAATTAACCACTTAATCCGGAGTTAATTCGGCACGACTTGGCAAAGGGAAATTAAATTTTGCCGGAGGAACCCGTGACCGATTCCGAAAAACCGACCGACCAGCCCATCTACTGGTTTTCCGTCCTTGATATCGCTGTTGAGCGGGGGGACCATGCTACCGCTGCCAATGCACAACGCGAGTT